>CAMWIF010000001.1 GCA_947174225.1 uncultured Porphyromonadaceae bacterium
CGGTCAATGAGGCGTAACCGGCGGGATGCTGCACCTGCAACTTGGCGAAGCGCGAATTCTGCACACCTCTTCTGAATACGTTTTCTATCTGGTCGAGAAGATTGATACGTGCGTTGTTCACAACGCTGACGCTCTCAATAGCGGTATCCTCTTTGAATTTAGCACCACCAAACCTAACCTTGTATTTCTTGGGATTACCCGAAATATTGATACCGAATTTGAAGGGGAGAGGCGATTTCAACACCGAGATATGGTAATTGAAATTCATGGCTATATCGTTAGAACCGGATATGCCCAGTCGGTAGCGATCGATGTTAAACACGAAGGGGTAGACGTGCATAATGCCGTCGTCTACCGTCATCTCCACGTTCATACGTTTGATTGTATTGTCTGCCTTATTCTTGAAGCCTAACCATTTGCCTAAGGTGCGGTATGTCTCAGGATTAATGAACGCGAGATTATCACCCGTTATTCTGATGGCGGCGTTGAGAGTCGGGAGGTCAAGGTTCATACCCGAATCAATGTCACAAGTGGCGGCTATATCCGCGCTGACAGTACCTGAGAAATCGTGAATCAGTGGCATTATCGAGTCGACGGCAGGAACGAGTTTAACGAATTTGCCTATGTTGAAATCCTCTAATTCCAGCCCGAAACCGAAGTGCATATTTTCGGGCTTAGGGGCAGAATAAAGAGCTGACACAATTAGGTTGCCGGCATCTGAATTTGCCTTCATCTGATGTAGGTTGACACCACCGTCATATACCAGTATATCACCTCCAAAATTTTGCAGGGCAAGGTCGCTATATAGCACATTATTGGCTGTAATCCTAAGATTACCTTCTACATTGACAGGTATGAGCACAGGGGCTGCTTTACCGGGACCTTTTTTTGCAAGGTCGTCAAGACGTGCCTGCAATGTAGCATCGTCATCCGTACCCTCAAGATGGAAATCCCCGTGACGTTTATGGTCGGCATATGAAGCTCCGGTAAAAACTCCGGCAGACAATTGATTTATGTCTATGGTGTCACTAAGGAGTGATAGATTCACTTTGAGAGTATTGTTGGTCTTCGATGTAAGGGCACGTTTCACATTGGTCACTAATCCGGACAAGGCAATGTTGGATCTTCCTGTCCTCAAAGCAATGTTAGATATGTCAACAGTGTCGTTGTTGAATTTCAGATCAATGAGGGAGAAGCGGTTATGCAGGGGGAATATGGGAGTAAGCAAGCGGGCGTGAGTCGTGATTACTGAGCCGTTCAGTTCCCATTCGTTCAGGAACTTACTGAAGCCTTTGGCGAGATCCCATTCCAAAACTTCGTTATCGTCGGCTCCGATAGTGCCATAGACACGGCGTTTGCGTTTCTGTCCCGGTTTACGATGACGTTTCTTATAGACGTATTTAAACACTTTGGCAGGAGCTATGTAAGGATACTCCTTACGTGTCTTTACAGTTGGGCGAGTGGTGGCAGATTTTTTGGATGTTGTCGGCTGCTTATACAGTGTAGCCTTGATTTTGGTATCGTTTAGAAGAATACGGTCGGAAAGACTTCCGGCAGACACGCGCCCTGTGTGCAGGTCAGCCAATATCTCTGGTATCGGGTCGTGAGCTTTAAGTCCTTGTAGGGTGATATGCCCGTCTAAGTTGCGTATGCGACCTCCGGCGCTATCGGTGATAGATATGATATTGAGTCGGCTCACCTTCAGGTCACCGCCCAGTGGCATCATCTCTGTGGTGTCGATATGCTGCACTGCATTCTCCAGTCCCAGTCCAAGAGAGAGTGAGCCCACGGCTATATCGACACCGCCGATAAGCAGGTTTGCAGTGTCTACATCAACTTTTGCGCTCAATATGGGCAGACTGTCGACAATCCGTTTGGAATCGAAGTCTATCCTTGCCTTATTCACCTCCACCATCTTGTTGGTATCCCCTGAAAGGAAATATATGTTCTGAGCCGTCACAGAACCATCCGCTACAAGGCGATGAATACGTTCTTGTTTGAGCAGTGATGTCTTTCCATTGGCGTGCAGGTCGGTCAAAATACTGCCGGAAAGGTATCCGGGAATCTTTTCACGTATAATCGGGGGGAGATTAGACAAGTTGATTTCTCCTTGAAGCTTTGTGTCGAAAGTGGGGTCGGAGAAGAGTTTGGAAAGAATAGCCGATACTTCAAGATGAGTTGCAGGTCCTGCCAAGGTGCAACGGCTTACATTGACAACTGTGCTGTCGGGGAGGTTGGTAAGCGTATTTACGATTACATCCAGAGCAATGTCCTTAAACTGCGCTTTCTCGTAGTGCAAATTCGATGGAGGAATTGAGAGCTTAAGCTGGGCGGTGGGGAAAGTGTCCGTTGCGAGGTTCATTGGCTCCGTAAGTTCAAATTTACCCCCTATGGTGAGGTCAGTTGAGAAATATGGCTCATAGAGGCGATGAACACGACGAATTGAGTCGGGAAGCAATGTAAGAATGTCGACTAACGGAATAGGAGCCAAATCCACAATGGCTTTTTTGACAATCGGACTGTCTTTAAGATCAATTTCACCCGTAACGACCGCTTTTATGAAAGCACCACGCAGCTCCATCTCATCCATTGCCACCAGTCCGGGATACCCTGGATCCCAAAATACCTTGCCATTGAGTCCAAAGCTGATTTGGTCAAGATTCGTGATCAGTGTTGCCTTTGGAGAAGTGACATTACCATTGACTTTAAGTCGGTAAGTCGGCATCTTGTCACCGTCAACTGCAGCATCGGTCAGCAACAACACTGCGGCGGAAGTGGAGTCGGCGGCGTTGTAAAAACGGATTTCCTTGGGTTGCTCAAGAGCAAACCGATTGATACGGAATTTCGGCAGCTCCTTCTTTGGCGACTTTACAGTGTCTGTGGAGGCTTTCACTAAGTCGTAGTTAGCCTTGCCGTTATGGGCGATGACCAAGTTTACGCTGAGACCACGCAACACTACATTTTGCAGGGCTAATTCTTTGTCCATAATAAGACGCTTGACATCCAATGAGCCGCTTAGATGGTCAAGAGTCACCAGAGAATCGGCGTAGTTGGGCAGAAGGCCGCGTTGCTCAACAGTCAGTGAATCAAAAGCGTGTGAGATTACGGAAAGATTTTCCACCTTTACGCCTAAAATAGGGAATCTCGGGTGGAAACCAAGTCTTAGACTACCTACCTTCAAATGTCCGTCGATATACTCGTTGGCTGTGCGTTCCACCCAGGGCGACAGCTCTTTGGATTCGAGAAATTTAACAGCACAAAAAAGCAAGGCACTCAGAACCACTACTATTGTTAAGAATGTCCATCCAAGTACTTTCAGCACCTTCACCGTAATATTGGCTTTCCTATCTGCGCACATAGGTCGATCATGTTGTTCGATTATATGCAAAATTACAAAACAGAATTGTAATGCGCAAATAAATCGTCAGGCGGCGTTGCTGAATAAAAGCAAATTACATTTCGGCGGATAGTTTTGCCAAAAAACAGGAACTTTTTCAAGCTCCGTCCTCTTTTTCTCGGATTATTACTATTTCTGTAAATATGGAGGCGGCTTTAGGCGTAGCTCCGAGAGCAAGAAAACCATAAAACCATAGTTGTCAGCAATTTTTTCCTAACTCCATGCCGGCGATGAGGTATTGCGTAGGGTCTGTTAACAGATTCTTTCTTTTTCTAAGTTTTTCAAGATTTATTTTGTAGTGACAGAAAGATTACGTAACTTTGCACCACGTTTTGGTTCGCGGCAACGCGATTAATAGGGAATCCGGTGAGAATCCGGGACAGACCCGCTACTGTAATTCCTATAAAACTCACTGACATTATGCCACTGTCGGATTGGCCGATGGGAAGGCGTTGGTGAGCAGGATAAGTCAGGAGACCTGCCATAACAACATATAGTTTTGTAGTTTTCGGGTTATATTACCACAAAACAGCTATTCACTATCTCCATTGATGAGGTAGGAATATGGTTTGCTGTGGAGTATACCTTAGTATTAACGTTTGGCAGCAAACCGAAATGAGGTATTCTATTCTGATATTGTTAATGTTAATCAGCTGTCTGTCTTCACAGGCGGCTAAATCTGTATATATACTGTCCGGTAAGGTAACTGACGGTTTGGGAGAGCCGATTTCTTTTGCCACTATAGCGTTAGAGCATACTAAATTCGCCGCTGCCGTAAATATTGAGGGTGATTATGTTCTAAAGGTACCTCAGGGGATTTATACGGGTAAGGTTACTGCTGTGGGATTCAAGCCCTATAATTTTAAGATTAAGATTAGTAAGGATACAGTTCTTAATATCAGATTAGATGAAGATGTAGTGGTGTTACAAGATGTGAGCGTCTATGGTAAGACCACGGCAAAAAAATTGGAGGAGGGTGCTTTCTCGGTAAATGCTGTTGAAATTACTCCCAATGTCAATAAGATGGTTACACTCAATGATCTGGTTGACCGCACGGCTGGCGTAAAGGTCAGACGGGAAGGGGGAATGGGTTCGGAGTTTGACTTGACCATTAATGGCATGTCCGGCAATTCCATACGCTATTTCATAGACGGTGTGCCTCTTGAGACAAAAGGCTCCGGTCTTACTTTGGATAATGTCCCTATCAATACTGTCGAGCGTGTGGAGCTCTACAAAGGGGTGGTGCCCTCTTATTTAAGTTCGGATGCTTTGGGGGGTGCAGTTAATATTGTCACAAAGAGGAAACGACAAAACTTCTTAGATGCCTCATATGCTATTGGCTCATTTCATACTCATTCAGGTGACATTACAGGGCAGTATATCATTCCCGGTACGGTCATAGCTATCCATCCTACTTTTAGTATCAATTACTCAAAGAATGATTATAAGATGAGAGGTGTCGAGGTATGGAGTGAGGAGGAGGATAAATACATATTCACTGACAAACGTCGTTTTCACGATGATTATTTATCCCTTTTCGGTCAGATCGAGGCAGGTGTGAGTGATGTGAAATGGACTGATCGTTTTTTTGTAGGTGTCTCCTATAATAAGCTGGATAAGCAAATTCAGACAGGGGCCATGCAAAATAAGGTATATGGAGAGGCAAGCCGTCATTCGCATTCCTTTGGTGTGTCAGCTCGCTACAATAAGCGTTGGGGAAAATGGGCTGCAAGAGCTATCTTGTCGCATACTCGTGACTATAGCGAAACTGTGGATACGGCTTACCGTAAATACTCCTGGGACGGCACATGGATGCCATCTACAGGTAACGAGTTGAATAACAGGCGTCGGACTCTCAGAGTATATAAGCGTCCGCTTACCGTTGTCAATGCAGGAGTAGATTACGAGTTGAATGACCATCACACTTTCGCTTTGAATTATATGCTTAACCGTCGGGGCAATGATCGGTGGGATAAGGTCGATAACCAATTTGAACCGTCAAATGATATTGTGACCAAACATATTCTTTCATTTACCTATGCCCAAACACTCTTCGACCAAAGGTGGCAGACATCTTACTTTGTGAAAGATTATATTAATGCTTTGTCGATTGAGCAGAGAGATGATTTCACAATTACTGGCTCTGACCAAATAGATACAAAATCTTCAAAAAGCTATTGGGGTGCAGGAATTGGAAGCCGATATTCAGTGGCGGAATCGTTTTCAGTCAAAGCATCCTATGAACATAGTGTACGGCTTCCACTTTCGAGGGAGCTGTTAGGCAACGGTACAACTGTATATGCTAACTTAGCTCTGAGTCCGGAAACGAGCAATAATTATAATTTAGGATTGTTTGGCACCTGGCTTATAGATGATGAAAACCAAATAAACTATGAGGCAAACGGTTTTATACGCCACGTACAGAATTATATTAGAGCTACTGTGTCGGAGCGTGAAGGAATGATGCAATATGTCAATGAGCCTGCTATTGATATAAAAGGATGTGACTTTGACATATCTTATTTCTGGAACAACAGATTAAACATATCCTTAAACGGAAGTTGGAGTGATGCTCGCGACCTAAAGAAATACAAGACCGACGGCAATCCTTCTGCTACCTATAAAAACAGGGTGCCTAATCGCCCATGGATGTTTGGCAATGCCGAGGCATCTTATACATTTCACGATTTAATTGCTACAGCGGATCGCCTCCGTGTCGGTGTCGCATATCAGTACATACATTGGTATTATCTTAACTGGGAGGCTTTTGGTGCCATTGCATCAAAAGCACGTATCCCAACACAGAATATTACCAACGTTTCAATAACCTATTCCTGGAAGAAAGAAAGATATAATCTTTCATTGGAGTGTAACAATCTCTTTGACTGTCTTGCCTACGATAACTATATGCTCCAGAAACCCGGTCGTGCGTTTTCTGTAAAATTCAGAATTTTCATTAATTAATCAATATAGTATTATGAAAAAGTTTAAGTTTCTCTTATCTGCCGCAATGATGTTGATTGGCGCATTAGCCATGACAAGTTGTGACAAAAAAGATGGTCCGGACGGACCTGAAAAGCCGAATGACCCCGGTATTATCCAAGACTATCATTTTGATCTTTGGGTAGCGCTCGACCGTCACGGAGGCATGGGTCGCGATGTGCAGACTCTTGTGAGAAGTGTTAGCTCTCTTGAAGCTGATCAGCCGGAAATCACATTTAAGGGAGAGGGCACAGAGGTAAACTCAGTATTGTCGTTGGAGACAATACTGAAAGGTGCCTACTATTATCAGGTACCCGTGTCGGGTGACCGTTTCGCAAAATATACAATCACTGACAATAAGATGGAGGTTGTGAAGGAACGTCGCTTCCAGACAA
This sequence comes from uncultured Porphyromonadaceae bacterium, assembly GCA_947174225.1. Classification (GTDB taxonomy): domain Bacteria; phylum Bacteroidota; class Bacteroidia; order Bacteroidales; family Muribaculaceae; genus Lepagella. The sequence continues at coordinate 6,775 of CAMWIF010000001.1, forward strand.
ACACTTATGCTACCCGTAAATATACCCACGCTTGGATCAATGACAATACATTGGTTATTGTAGCTTCCAACGGCGATGGCGATAAAATTCTTTGGACTAAGCTCAATGCTGATGATATGACCATAATCAGCGAAGGCACACTTGATGTGAAAAAGGTTGGTGAAGGGGAGCTTTATACCACTTCAGGCATTCTCACTTACCGTGCTTCAGACAACAAGCTTTTCTATTTCTATTACATCAAGCAGGGCAAGGCATTTGGCGGGGAGCGGGTTACTCCTATGATGACAGCAGTGATAAATCCTGCCACTATGGCTGTGGAGAGCGATACGCCTTGTTTCATTGATTGTGAAATGGTCGGCACTGCGTATGGTGAGCTGCTGCAAACCACTACCTTTATCGACGGCAACAATAATCTTTACATTGCTTGCGTCACAGACGATGCTGAAGGCAAGGAACATAGTCACCTGCTTAAGATACCTGCCAATTCAACCGAGTTTGACAGAGATTACGACGGCTTTACAGCGGGAGGAAAGCTGATTTCAGTGATGTATGTCGGAAACAATAAGGTTGTTGCTTATGCCCGTGATGATGAGAAAGGAGTTAAGATAGATGATTTCAGCCACTACTATACAGTTCTTGATGTCGTATCTAAAACAAGCACTCCCATCACTTATAATGGTCAGCGTCTTGCTTTCAGCAGCGGACGTTTCTCTTCACGTATGGCCTACGTAAACCATAAAGCATATATAGGTGTGGATGCCGAAAATGCGAAGCCTCAGATCTATATCTATGACGTGACATCGGGTCAAACTTCTCTTGGGGCAACGATGGCCTCGGGCTACTATTTCGAGCAGATTCGCGTTGTGGAGGATTTGAAATAGAGATTGAAAACAGTTTTTTAGTTATTTGCCGTGTCTCCCGGGGCTGTGGTAGTTCCGGGGGATGCTTTAACTAATTCAGCATATATGAAAAAGTTGATACTGATTCTTATCCTATTATGTAGCGTGAATTTTATGGATGCTCAAACTTCGGGTGGCTTCCCGAAAGAAAAGAGTGCGATAGTGATGGTTCATTTTGGCACTACTTATGACGATACCCGCAGCGTCACGATCGACGCAATCAACGATAAGGTAGCAACTACCTTCCCTGGTGTGAAGGTGATAGAAGCCTATACGTCACGTATCATTATCAGTCGTCTTGCGAAGCGAGGCATAAAGAAGCTGACACCACAGGAGGCCTTATTACAGTTGGCTGCCGATGGCTATAAATACGTGGTTATCCAGAGTACTAATGTAATAGACGGGATAGAAGCAGAGGTGCTTCGTAAAGAGGCTGCTCTGATGGCTCCTTTTTTCGATGAGCTAAGGGTAGGTAAGCCACTTTTATATTCTATTGATGACTGTCAAAAGGTGGTAGCTGCTCTTCAGAGACGATATGAAGGTAGCCTTGGGAAAAATAGTGGAGCGGTTTTTATCGGTCACGGTACTTCTACTCCGGCTAATGCCATATATTCACAGATAGATTATATGTTTTCGGTTGATGGGGCACCCCATTTTCATACGGCTACCGTAGAGGGGTATCCTACCTATGAGACCACGCTCCGCAAACTTAAGGAAGAGCGCGTAGGGAGAGTAACTCTTGTGCCCTTTATGTTTGTCGCGGGAGACCATGCACGAAATGATATTGACGGGGAATGGCGTGAGTTGCTTGAAAAGGAAGGCTTTCAGGTCACGGTTGTCATAGAGGGTCTTGGTCAACTTCCTGCAATACAAGATCTTTATATTGATCATCTCAAAGCAGCGTGGAATGCATCTGTGCTTGACGCAACATCGCAGAAAGCTAATTACATAAAAGAAAATATTTAAGGAGATGTCACGAGCCGGGAAAATAGTTGTTTGCGTTGGAGCAGCCCTTGCCGTCATATGTGTGGCTTGGGCTATATATGCGTATTGGTTCAGTCCTACAAGGATCTTGATAGTGAATCCATTACCGGCTCAGGAGGCTGAGATTGTTCTCAATAATGACAGCCGGAGTATTAAGGTGAAATGTCAGAGCATGGAGACGGTAACGGATTTTGACCACTATGATGCTGTGCTTATGTATGGTCGCGGCCTGTATCTCGACTCGTTGCAGTTGGAGTCGCTTGACAAGGCAGCCCGTAAAGGGATTCCGATCTTTACCAATACCCTAAGAAATTTCAGCTTTGTAGTGACACATAATCTTGATTCCTTGCAGATAGAGATGTTGCAGCTGTACTTCTCAAATCCGTGCCGGACAAACTACCGTAATATGCTGCGCTATGTGCGTCATATAGCTACTCCTCAACGCATTGGCGACCAAGACTATTCAGAGCCTTTGGCTATGCCCTCTAATATGTATTACCATCTTGAAGCAGGAAAATATTTCGACAAGGCAGACCAGCTTACTGCTTATCTTAAAAAGAAAGGTCTTTATTCTCCTTCCGGTAGGAATATAGCATTCGTATCCGGAGTGAATTTCCCTGTTGAGAATAACCGGGCCCACATTGATACCCTTGTATCTCGTCTCACTGAGGAAGGTTATAATGTCTATCCGTTGACAGCCACCGGTAAGGCTCGGGCAAAGATGATAAAAGAAGTTAACCCTCAAGCTATAATTTATCTTCCGATGGGGAGGCTTGGCAATGATTCGCTGATAAATTGGGCCTACGACAAGCAGATTCCTTTATTTATGCCTTATCCTCTGATTCAGTCTCGTGAGGAATGGCTCGATGTCAACAGCCCTATGGGTGGGGGGACACTAAACGCACGGATTGTAGTGCCTGAAATTGATGGTGGAATGACTCCACTGTGTATTTCGACCCAGGATGCCTCACCGGAAGGATATCTTCTTTATACACCTGATCCGGAACGTATGAATGCGTTTATAGAACAATTTGACCGGTTTATGAAGTTGCGTGATACGTCGGCTTCAGAAAAGAGAATAGCGATAGGATATTTTAAGTCGCCCGGAAAAGACGCACTTTTAGCTTCCGGTATGGAGGTAGTACCGTCTCTTTACAACTTTTTAAAGCGACTGGAAAAAGAGGGTTATGATGTGAGTGGTCTGCCCCTAACGCTTGAGGAATTCAGACAGCAACTTATGGCCTATGGCAGTGTGATGGGTTCATATGCTCCCTCCGCTCAAGAAAAATTTATGGACTATACCAATCCTATATGGATAGATAAGAGTGATTATGAAAGATGGGCTAAGGAGACACTTCTTCCACATAAGTATGCAGAGGTGGAGGAGCGTTATGGTAAGGCTCCCGGTAGCTTGTTGGCACGTGGTGATAGCCTTGCCATAGCTACGATAAGATACGGCAACATCCTTCTCTTCCCTCAACCGCGACCTGCCTTGGGCAATGATGAATTTAAACTTGTACATGGTGCCGAGGTGGCGCCTCCCCACAGTTACATTGCTCCTTACTTATATATGCAAAAAGAGTTTGATGCCGATGTGCTGATTCATTTCGGTACACATGGCAACCTGGAGTTCACTCCCGGTAAAAATGCCGGGCTCTCTCAGGCAGACTGGGCAGAGGTGCTTGTGGGCAATCGTCCTCATTTCTATTTCTATACTACAGGTAATGTCGGAGAATCTATAATAGCTAAACGTCGTAGTCATGCAGTGATTGTAACTTATCTTACCCCTCCATACGTTGAAAGTGGATTACGTCAGAAGTATGCTGTGCTTATCGAGCGTCTGCATCAAGCTATCGTTGACCCAACAAAAAACACTTCAGATCTAAAGCAGGAAATCATAGGCTATGGACTCCATAAAGACTTAGATCTCGACTCGGTTGGCACAGGTATATACAGTCTGGATGAACTTAAGAAGATCGATGCTTTTGTTGAGGAGTTAGTGAATGAGAAAATCACCGGAGCCTATTACACTATGGGTCAGCCCTACTCTCCCAAAGATATGCTCACCACAGTGATTGCCATCACTGCGGATGAGTTGGCTTATTCACGTGCTAAAGAGGAGTATGAGAAGGGCAGGATAAGTAAGGAAGAGTTGCAGGATTTCACTTTTATTTCACATCACTATCTTCCGGAAGCAAAACGTGACCTGACTAAATTACTCACAGGACAAGCTTCCTGCAACACAGTTAATAATGAGAAGGCACTTCAAGTTAAGGCACTATTGACTGAATCAGCCGGTGCTGAAATAGATGCTATGGTCAATGCATTGAAAGGTGTTCCCGTGCGTCCGGCTCCGGGTGGTGATCCGGTTCTGAATCCCAATGTTCTTCCGATGGGACGTAATATGTATAGCATTAATGCTGAGGCAACTCCCGGGGAAAAGGCTTGGGAAAACGGGGTGGCGCTTGCAGAACAAACATTGACTACATATCGAGAAAAACACGGGGAATATCCAAAGAAGGTGAGTTATACTTTCTGGGCAGGTGAATTTATATCTTCTCAAGGCGCTACCGTCGCACAAGCATTACGTATGCTGGGTGTGGAACCGATACGCGATGAACAAGGGCGCGTTATGGATCTTCGGCTAATACCTTCCGAACAACTTGGCAGACCTCGTATAAATGTCCACGTGCAGGTATCGGGCCAGCTACGCGACATAGCCGGATCTCGTCTTAAGATGATTACGGATGCCGTGAAGCTTGCTTCGACGGCATCGGATGACATTTATCCTAACTATGTGGCTGAAGGATCTCTTGAGCAGGAAAAAAGGATGGTAGAGAAGGGGGAGTCGCCAAAACGTGCACGTGAATTATCGACTATGCGTGTGTTCGGACCGGTGAATTCAGGCTACAGCACCGGTATGCTCGGGTATACGGAGAGTTCCGGTGAATGGGACAACAGGAATGAATTGGCTGAGGGCTATTTCAATAATATGTGCGCTATGTATGGTGACGAGGATAATTGGGGTTTGATGAACCGTGATGCCTTGGAAGCCGGTGTAGCCGATACTGATATAATCATACAACCTCGACAAAGCAATACTTGGGGCCCGATTTCGCTTGACCACGTTTATGAATTCACAGGTGCGCTCTCCCTTGCTGCCACTGTTGTCAGTGGTAAAGAACCGGATGCAGTGATGGCTGATTACCGTAATACCTATCTACCTCGTCTTCAGGATACCAAAGAAGCTGTGGCAGTAGAAACAAGGGCAACTATCCTTAATCCGGAATTTATAAAGGAGCGTATGAAAGGAGGTGCTACCACCGCGCAGATGTTTGGCGAGATCTTCCGTAATATTTTTGGTTGGAGTGCCACGCGTCCCGGGGTTTTGAATGAGAATATCTACGATGATCTACACGATATCTATGTAGAGGATATGTATGATCTTGGTGTGAAGGAATATTTCGAAAGGGTAAATCCGGCGGCCCTTCAGGAAATGACGGCTACTATGCTCGAAAGCGCCCGTAAGGGTTTTTGGAAACCGAGTGATGAACAACTTGCCACAACTGCCAAAATACATTCAGAGATTACAGCTAATCACGGAGCACCATGTACGGAGTTTGTATGTGGAAATAAAAAACTCCAGGATTACATTGCCCGTCATCTCAATAAGGAGAGTGCTGAACGGTATAATAAAGATATGGCAGCTGCTGTGTCTGAATCGTCGGGAGCAAGGGTGCTAAAAGAGGAAAGTCGCAGCTTATTATCTCCTACCTCTGAAAATACTGCATCCATTTATGTGGTGTTGTCCGTCATTATATTCTTGGCGTTCCTTGTGATTGGTCTGTGGTTAAAGAAACGAAAGGATAAGATATGACCGTGATCTTAGTTATGTTTTACGTTATGATTGCCTTGACTACATTGGTCAGGCTCTCACTGATGTCAATCAAGATTTGGTTGGCAATAGTGGCTTTATGGGGTCTTGTAGCTATGGTCATCACTTATTGTATATCGGGACTTACTCCGGCTGAAATTTCTAATCTGTTGAATATTAGAAATGTTGTGATAGGGGAGTTTATAGAACTGCTTATCTTTATAACGTGGCTCTTTTCTTCAGGAGGTAAAAGTAGGATATTAGGCATATATCCCGGAGTGATGATTTGTGTTCCGATTGCTTTCTTATCCGCTTCTTCATATCGGGTTTTTCCGGGAATGGATTTCACTGTCATTGCCATATTGACGGGCGTATCGGTCTATGTGGCTATGATTGGTTTTATTTTTCTTTGCCGTTATTTCCGATTACATAAGGAGAGTCTTTATGAGATTTCTCTGCTTAATGTTCTGGTGTGTGTCTCAACGTTTGGTTTATCATGAAAATAATATCTGAAATACTTTTTATTATATCAAATGGTCTGTTGATTCCTGTGATTCTTTTGCTTCTTTATTTTTTTGTTAAAGGTCTGTGGATTTTGGCAGGTTGTTATAGCCGTTGGTGGCTTCATAATCGTGTAGGTTCTGCTATTGGTCATACCGTACAGAATTTCTCTCCCGAACTGCTTGAAAACACTCTGTCGGATTTGGCTGATATTCGTGGGTGTGCTGTAATTGATTATCTTAGCCGTATTGTGGTACATAAGGAGGATCGGCCATACTGTGAATATGAGCTTGCAGATTTTCAGATTGAGGTTCAAGGTATTCTGTCAAGATATAGAATCTTAATAAAAATAGGGCCGATGTTAGGACTTATGGGCACATTGATACCTATGGGGCCGGCTCTTGTCGGACTTGCAGTTGGCGACATTGCTTCGATGGCTTATAATATGCAGGTTGCCTTTGCCACTACGGTGGTCGGTATGCTTGTAGCGGGTATAGGCTTACTGGCTCTACAATTAAATCAGCGTTTCTATGCCCGGTGTTTGAACGACCTTGAGTTTATAACCCATAAAATCATTGCTGAATGAAAGAGAATCCTATACTCCGAGCTGATGAAGAGGATAATCCTCTGGGTATGCTTACGAATTTGTTTGATGTGGCTATGGTGTTTGCTGTTGCGCTGATGGTGGCCTTGGTAAGTCATTTTAATATGAGTGAGATATTTTCAAATGAAGATTTTACCATAGTGAAGAATCCCGGTGCCGAAAATATGGAGATTATAACAAAAGAGGGGGGAAAGATAAGAAAATACACCCCGGCTGATAATACTTCATCCGACCAAGGCTCCAAAGGAAAAAGGATAGGTGCGGCTTATCAGCTTGAGAATGGTGAGATAATATATATTCCTGAATAAATACTTATAATCAGTTGTGTTATGAATAAATATATGTTTATTCCGCTCCTTTTGGGGGTAGTCCTTATGATTTCGTGTGGTGGGCAAGGACGCTCTGGCTATACCGGGCACGAACAAGTGTATGTGGATTCGGCTTCGATGATCACACCTACATATGCTAAAGGTTTCAATGTGACCTATGGCAGCGACGTTACGCTCCTTGACATTAATGATCCTGAAAATCTTGAATCGGAGCAATTTCACTTTGCTTTGGTCAATAAAGACTTTGAAGGGAGAATACCCGAAGGTTATACACGTTTGAATGTGCCTATAGAATCAGCTATCTGTATGACATCGCTCCAACTCTCCAATTTTCTAAAACTTGACATACCGGAGAAAGTGGTAGGCATCACAAGCACACGCCATCTGCACAATGAGAAGATGAATCAGCAGCTAAAGAGTGGCAAAACACACAAGATAGGGATCGAGGGCAATTTTGACAACGAGGTGATAATGTCGATAAATCCCGATGTGATTTTCATCTCGCCGTTCAAACGCGGAGGATATGACGCGATACGTAATGTGGACATACCGATGGTTCCTCATCTCGGTTATAAGGAACTGACCCCTTTGGGACAGGCTGAATGGATTAAGGTTATCGGTCTATTAACCGGAAATGCAGCTAAAGCGAATTCTATCTTTGGTGAAATAGAAGCGAGATATAACGGATTAAAAGCCATGGTTGACACTGTGTCGGAGCGTCCGACCGTGTTCAGTGGAGAGATGCGAGGTGGCAATTGGTATGCGGTAGGAGGAAAGAGTTTCCTTGCACAGATGTTCAGGGATGCCGGAGGTGACTATTTCCTTAAGGATAACAAGGAGTCCGGAGGTGTGACCTTAGACTATGAGACAGTCTACACTAATGCTGCCCATGCCGACTACTGGCGTATAGTCAATAGTTTTGAAGGGGATTACGGGTATAATGTGTTGAAGGAGCAAGACAACCGCTATACTGATTTCGATGCGTGGAGAAATAAGGGAGTAATCTACTGTAATATGAAGGAGGTGCCTTTTTACGAACGTATGCCGGTTGAACCGGAAGAGGTGTTGGCTGACTTTATTCATATTTTTCATCCGGGTATTCTCCCGAATCATCAACCAAGCTATTATCATCTGCTGAAATGAGCCGGAGCAAGACTGTAATTCTGATGATTGTATTGGCGGTCACGATTATCCTGTTTTTTATCCTGAACTTATTATTGGGTTCTGTAGAGATACCGATGTCTGACATTCTTGGAATCTTGATCGGACAGGATAATGACAATACGATATGGACTAATATTGTGCTTAAGTCGAGATTGCCCCAGGCAGCTACGGCAGCTATGGCGGGAGCGGGACTTGCCGTGAGTGGACTCTTGATGCAGACAGTCTTTCGTAATCCGCTTGCCGGGCCATCGGTGTTAGGTATAAGTTCAGGTGCCAGCCTTGGTGTGGCTTGTGTGGTATTGGTGTCAGGAAGTGTGGGAGGTATGGCCCTGAGCAAGCTCGGGGTAATTGGTGAGGTCACCATAACTCTGTCGGCAGTTGTTGGTTCTCTGTTGATAATGGCTCTCATAGCTTTTGTAGCACAAAAAGTGAGAGGCAACGTCACGTTGCTCATTATGGGCGTGATGATCGGATATATCGCCAATGCCATAATAGGTGTGCTGAAATTCTTTAGTGCGGAGGAAGATATCCGTGCCTATGTAATATGGGGACTTGGTAGCTTTTCACGTGTTTCCGGTGGTCAGACCACAGTCTTTATTGTTCTGATGTGTCTGTTATTGCCCACGGCCTTTTTTCTGATTAAAACGCTTAATCTCTTGCTGCTTGGTGATTCTTATGCCCGTAATTTGGGCTTGAATATCAAGAGGGCACGTCTGCTTGTCATAAGTTGCTCCGGAGTGTTGGTGGCAGTGGTCACGGCTTATTGTGGCCCGGTGGTGTTTCTTGGTCTTGCTGTGCCTCACATATGCCGTGGACTGTTTCATACATCCAACCATGCCACTATTCTTCCTGCGTCGCTATTGGGAGGCGCTTCTTTGGCTCTGCTCTGCAATCTAATAGCACGTATGCCCGGTTTTGAGGGAGCGTTACCTGTCAACTCGGTCACTGCTCTTGTGGGTGCTCCGGTTGTGATGTGGGTATTATTTGATAAACGTAAAAACGAAGTATGATGAAGGAGGAAACTATACATCTTATTAATCTTGCTACGGGCTATCATGATAAAAAAGGTACCACAGTCATTACGAATAATATCAACGCCTGCCTTTACAACGGTGAGCTTACATGTCTTTTAGGACCGAACGGGGCGGGCAAATCTACATTGCTCAAAACCCTGACCGCTTTCCTCCCGCCGGTGAGAGGAGAGATTATAATAGAACACAAACCGTTGTGTGAATATTCCGACAGTGAATTGTCGCGGGTCATAGGAGTGGTGCTGACTGAAAAATTGGCTATAAATAATATGTCGGTAGATGAATTGGTAGGGATGGGTAGAAGCCCCTATACCGGTTTTTGGGGACGTATGGATAATCATGACCGTGAAGTAGTGGATGAGGCTATCTCGCTGGTAGGGATAGAGCATCTCCGTGGACGTATGATACAGACACTCAGCGACGGCGAAAGGCAGAAGGTAATGATAGCTAAGGCACTCGCTCAGGAGACACCGATTATCTTCCTTGATGAGCCTACAGCTTTTCTTGACTATCCAAGTAAAGTGGAAATTATGCAGCTGCTGCAGAAATTGGCCCGCGACAGGAATAAGACAGTGTTTCAGTCAACCCACGATCTTGAGTTGGCGTTGCAGATAGCTGATAAGATATGGCTTCTTGACAAATCGCACGGCTTGACCGTAGGCTCTCCGGAGGATTTATCGCTCAATGGGGATATGTCGGTCTATTTCCATAGGGAGGGCGTAGACTTTGATATGGAGACAGGGTTATTCAGAATAGCACATGATATGCGTCACCGTATTACTTTGGAGGGTTCCGGATCGAGAGCGAATATGGTTAAGAAGGGTTTGGCACGACACGGAATAACAACCATTTCCGAACACGAGCCCGGACTACATTTTATAAAAGTGGAACGTGACAATTATTATCTTGACAATAAGCCATATTCTTCGATTGACACTCTTCTTGAAGCTGTGGTAAATCTGGTTAATAAGATTGATGGGATAGATACTAAATTATCTACTTGATATTCAGAAAATATGAAAGGGAAAATAAATGTGGTCGGCATAGGTCCGGGTGGGATTGAGGATATGACATCAGGTGCTATAGCAGTGCTTCGGCATAGCCATACAGTGGTAGGATATAAGTGTTATATCCCCTTTATCCGATCGTTGCTTCCGGAAGATGCCACAGTGATAGAAAACGGTATGCGTCAGGAAGAGGCTCGTATAGAAAAAGCGTTTGAGATAGCTGAGAAAGGAGATAATGTTAGTGTCATAAGTTCGGGTGATGCCGGGATATACGGTATGGCTCCGTTGGTCTATGAGATGCTGAGAAAACGTGGGTGTGATATTGAGGTGGAAGTTTGGCCGGGCATAAGTGCCTTTCAGAAAGCTGCCTCTCTGTTAGGTGCACCTATGGGACACGATTTCTGCGTCATCTCTCTCAGTGACCTGATGACACCATGGAGCTTGATTGAACGCCGGATAAACTGTGCTGCTGAGGCAGATTTTGTCACTGCGGTATATAATCCTAAAAGTCACGGACGATATTGGCAGCTTTATAGACTTAAAGAATTATTCCTACATCACCGTGCTTCCGATACTCCTGTGGGATATGTACGTAATGCCGGTCGGGATGGTGAGAAAGTCTCTTTGACAACGCTAAGGGATTTTAACCCTGAGGAGATCGATATGTTTACGGTGATAATAATCGGCAATTCCCAGTCATATGCATATGATAATCATTTTACTACTCCTCGTGGTTATCATACTAAGGGCAATATGTCGGAGAAATCTATAGGGCAGTCTATTATGATTGAAAGTTTTCGTACTATAGAGAGCGAAATGCGCAATCCCCATCTATCTTTAGGTTTAAAATGGCCTATTCTCCATGCCATTCACACCACTGCCGATTTTGATATGGAAAATATAGTCCGTGCCGATGACGGAGCTGTGGAAAGAATCTATAGGGCATTGGCAGAAGATGGTGTGAAGACAATAATCACCGATGTGACAATGGCGGCTTCAGGCATACGGAAAGGTGCTTTACAACGTTTAGGCATAACTGTAAAATGCTACCTCAATGAGCCTGCCGCTTTAGAGCTTGCTAAAAAGGAGAACATAACACGTACACAGGCTGGAATACGTCTGGCTGTTGATGAGCATCCCGATGCTCTGTATGTGTTCGGAAACGCTCCAACAGCCCTTATGGAACTATGTAGTCTTATCCGCCGAGGAAAAGCCCGGCCGTGTGGTGTCGTTGCCGCGCCTGTGGGGTTTGTACATGTGTGCGAAAGTAAGCATATGATAAAGCCATTTAACGATATACCCAAAATAATAGTGGAAGGTCGGAAAGGGGGCAGTAATCTTGCCGCTACCTTGGTTAATTCCATACTATGTTGGCCCGATGCACAATGTCTAAAACCCGGAAGAGATGTCTGAAAAATCATTTGTAGTAATAGGAGTCAGCGATAAGCGCGATCAATGGTTTTCTCCCGATGTTTTAGAAGTGGTGAGGAGTAACAGTGTCTTTTCCGGCGGGAAGAGGCATCATAGCATTGTGCGTCCATTGCTCCCCCTGGGAAGCATATGGATTGATATTATAGTTCCGTTGGAAGAGGTATGGCGTAAATATGAAGAATATGACAGAATAGTGGTGTTTGCTTCCGGCGACCCTCTGTTTTACGGTTATGCCGTGACATTACAACGGGAGTTTCCTAACGCTGATCTGGTTGTCTTTCCAGCCTTCACCTCCTTGCAGATGTTGGCTCACCGTATGTTGTTGCCGTATGCCGATATGGTAAACGTGTCGGTCACAGGTCGACCATGGAGTGGTCTTGACACTGCCCTTATTGAGCATCGTAATTTGATTGGTGTGTTGACCGACCGTAAGAAAGGACCTGCCGAAATTGCCAAAAGAATGATCAGGTACGGTTATGACAACTATATTATATCTGTGGGTGAGAACCTTGGTCACGAAACTTTCGAGCGTGTTACAACTTTTTCGCTTAACGATGCCATACAACATAGCTTTTCGCAGCCTAATTGTGTGATACTTCAGATGACTCATCAGCGGCAACGCTATTTCGGTATTCCCGAAAGGGAGTTTTATCATCTCTTCGGAAGGGAAAAGATGATAACCAAGATGCCTATCAGACTATTGACACTTTCGATGCTTGACCTGCCACATAGAAAATCATTGTGGGATATAGGTTTTTGTACAGGTTCAGTGTCGATAGAGGCAAAATTACAATTTCCTCAGTTGGAAGTCACGGCCTTTGAGCGCAGGGAAGAATCACGCAATCTGCTTAAGAAGAATTGCAGAAAATTCGGAGTGCCGGGTATAAACGCTGTGATAGAGGATTTTATGAATTGTGATGTGGCACTCTTTCCTCGTCCTGATGCTGTCTTTATAGGTGGCCATGGCGGGCGTTTGAAAGATATAATAGCCCGAATTATTACAGTTTTACTTCCGGGGGGAGTGATTGTGTTTAATTCTGTGACAGAGCAAAGCTGTAAGATGTTTGGGGAGGGAATTATGGAAGCCGGATTATCGATAACAGAATCTCATTCCCTCACCCTTGACAATCATAACACTATAAAAATTCTGAAAGCACAATGATAACAATAATATACCTAAATCCTGTTTCACAACGTATAGCTGAGACGTTGAGACATGAACTTAGAGACGCGGTCTCAATTCCATATAAGGCATTCGGTATTGATGATTTTACCAATAGTGAGGGCCTGATATTTATCGGTGCTCTTGGCATATGTGTGCGTGCCATAGCACCGATGGTGAAAGATAAGTATACTGATCCTGCGGTAGTATGTGTAGATACTGACGGAATCAATGCTATATCCGTTATGTCGGGACATATAGGAGGTGCCAACGACTTATGTCGGAAAGTGGCTCGTATAATTGGAGCGAGACCGGTTATCACGACTCAAAGTGATAATTGCGGACTATGGGCACTTGATACCCTCGCTTCAGAATTTGGATGGCGGCCGGAAGCAACTAAAGAGGAGATGAATCGGGCTATTTTTTCTCTTGTCAACGGAAAGCCTATTGGTTTGCTGCTCGAAGTTAAGGATCGGGGCACTGATTATCTGGAGAGGTCTTTGCCTCCAAATGTGAGGATAATAAAGGATACAGTGGACATAGGAGATATTAAGTTGCTTATAGCAGTGACTTATAAGGTTTTAGAAGTGCCGATCCCGGTGATTTATTATCGTCCACGCGTATTGAATCTGGGCTTAGGTTGCCGGCGAGGGTGTAATCCGTCGGGAGTGAAGGGATATATACACGCCAATCTTACGTCACATCGGCTCAGTTTTCTTTCCGTGAAATCTCTTTCAACAATTGATCTTAAAAGAGATGAGGCGCTTGTCGCAGAGTTGAGTAGTCAACCGGAAATAGATACGGTCAATATCTATTCTGCCGATGATTTGAAAGATATACCGGTTCCGAATCCGTCAGAAAAGGTTAAGGAAGTTACAGGTGTGTGGGGTGTGGCAGAGAGCTGTGCCATTGCTGCATCCGATGGAGGCTCTCTCTTACTTGAGAAGCAGAAAGGGAAATTAGCAGAAGATTCCGACTTCACTTTTGCTGTGTCTATAGACCGAGGTGTAAAACGGGGTGGACATATAGAGATTGTGGGGGCCGGTCCGGGTGATCCCGAACTTATATCAGTAAGAGGAAAACGTTTCTTAGAGGAAGCCGACTTGATTCTATATGCCGGCAGCCTTGTGCCTGAACGCCTGACTCATTATGCCAAGCAGGGTTGTGTGGTGCGTAGTTCAGCCTCGATGAATTTGGAGGAGCAATTTAAACTTATGAAGGACTTCTATGACCGTGATATGTTAGTGGTGCGTCTTCATACGGGAGACCCCTGTATTTATGGGGCCATACAGGAACAAATGGCTTTTTTCGACCGATATGCGATGTCTTATCACATCACTCCCGGAATCTCATCTTTTCAGGCGGCTGCCGCTGTCTTACGTTCGCAATTTACAATCCCTGAAAAGGTGCAGACAATAATATTGACCAGAGGTGAGGGACGTACTCCTATGCCGGAGAAAGAACAGCTACATAAGCTTGCTCAGTCGCAAAGTACTATGTGTATTTATCTCAGCGCAGGAATTGTAGATGAGGTTCAACGCCAGCTCCTTATGGCTTATCCTCCGGAGACACCTGTGGCAGCTTGTTATAAGTTGACGTGGCCCGAGGAGAAAATCTACCGGGGAGAGCTTAAGGATCTTGCAAAGCTGGTTCATGATAATAAGCTGACACTGACGACTCTACTTGTGGTCGGGGATGCTATAGACAATAGAGAAGGGGTGTCACACCTATATAATGATAATTTCAAACATCTGTTCAGGAGATGATATTGATATTTGGAGGCACTACTGAGGGACGCTTGGCAGTCAAAACTCTGGACGAGGGAGAGGGAAGGTATTTCTATTCTACTCGTAGCGATGTGCAGAAGGTGGAGTGCGGACACGGCGAGCATATTTATGGAGCCATGGACCAAGAGAGTATGGTAGCTTTCTGCCGAAGCCACGACATTCGTCTTATTGTCGACGCTTCTCATCCGTTTGCGTCGCTTCTACACAATACTATTGGGAAAGTGGCAGAGACATTAGAGATACCTGTCGTGAGATTGGAGCGACGTTATCCTACGGTTGATTATACCGGGATAGTTATGTGTGGCAGCTTCGAGGAGGCGATGAGGTTGATGGAACAGGAGAAGGTAAAATGCTTATTAGCTCTTACCGGAGTGCAGACAATGGAACGTCTCAAACCATATTGGACAAAGCATACGACTTGGTTTCGTATCCTACGGAGAGCTGAATCGTTCAATAAGGCTTTACAGACCGGTTTCCCTACAGAACGATTAGTGTATTTTGACGACACGACTGCCAATACATCCTCTATGGTGGAACTGATTAAGCCCGATGCGATAATTACCAAGGAGAGTGGGGAGTCGGGTGGTTTCATGGAGAAGATAGCAGCAGCCCGCAAATATGATATAAAGGTGTTTGTAGTGGCTCGGCCAAAATTGCCGGAGAATTTCATTGTTGTAGATGGCCGACACGGACTACGCCGTGAGATTGAAAAACTTCTGCCTGAATTTTATCAGCTTCATACCGGATTCACTACCGGCTCGTGTGCTACGGCAGCCGCAAAGGCTGCTTTGACCGCCTTAATGACAGGCGAGATCTTGAAGAAAGTTTATTTTCGGATTCCGGAGGGAGAGACAATGCATATGGACATAGAGTCGGTAATGCTGGACGGGGGCAATGCACAGGCAAGTGTAATCAAGGATGCCGGAGACGATCCTGACGTTACAAATAAAAGTCGTATAAAAGTTAAAGTCTCTTATGCGTTTCACACTGGAATAAGATTTCACGGAGGTGAGGGTATAGGTACTGTCACTCTGCCGGGGTTGGGTGTGAAAGTGGGTGAGGCGGCTATAAACCCGGTGCCTCGCACTATGATCACTAACGAACTTTCCTCCCTCTACGCCGGTGGTCTTGATGTGACTATTTCACTTGAAGGGGGTGTGCACTTAGCTCTAAAGACATTTAACCCTCGGGTAGGTGTGGTGGGCGGAGTGTCAATAATCGGCACTTCGGGCATTGTGCGTCCATTTTCTCATCAAGCTTTTATAAATTCTATCCGCAGGGAGATGGAGGTGGCAATGGCGATAGATTGTCATATGGTGGTGGTAAATTCCGGTGGAAAGAGTGAACGATATATGAAAAATCTTTTCCCCGAATTACCGCAGCAAGCTTTCATACATTATGGTAATGCCGTGGGCGACACGATGCGTATTGCTCAGGAGTGTGGGGTGAAACATATGGCAATCGGACTTATGTTGGGTAAGGCGGTGAAACTTGCTGAGGGAAATATGGATACACATAGTCATAGGGTCACTCTTAACAAGGAGTTCCTTAAAATGGTGGCGGAAGAGAGCGGATGTTCGGAGAAAGTTAAATTAGTTATTGGTAAGTTGACCCTTGCTCGCGAACTCCCCCTGCTTTTGACTCCTGATGATGCACGCCGTTTCTTTTCGGCTCTTTTGAAAATGTGCCATTCAAGATGTGCCGAACTTTTCAGTGGACGGCTTGAAGCGGTCCTTATAGCTGATGACGGTGAAATATTAAATAGAATATGATTATGAAGAATGCTTTTCTAATAGCGGCTGTATCATCCGGTAGCGGAAAGACCACATTGTCTTTAGGGCTGATGAGAGCTTTAAAACGCAGAGGCTTGACTGTACAGCCTTTTAAATGCGGTCCTGATTATATCGACACGCAGTATCATTGTCAGGCTACCGGTAACAAGTCGATAAATCTCGATCTTTTTATGGCTTCTGAAGAGCATATTAAGGAGCTGTTCAGCCGATTTGGTTCACAAACCGATGTGAGTGTTGTAGAGGGAGTTATGGGTATGTTTGACGGGTATGATAAATTTTCAGGCAGTAGTGCTGACATTGCTCTTCGTCTCAGCCTTCCTGTCATACTTCTTGTCAATGCCGCTTCCACTGCATTTTCTGTGGCTGCTACTATATATGGTTTCACACGTTTTCGTGAGGATATAAATGTTGTAGGAGTTGTGTTCAATAGGGTAGCCTCGGAAAATCATTATACTTTTCTTTGTGATGCCTGCCGGGCAACCGGAGTGCCGGCTTTAGGGTATATGTCGCGTAACGAGATGCTGAAAACCCCGTCGCGTCATTTAGGGTTGTCGCTTGACTCACGTATCGAAATGGAGAGCTTTATTGAGGCGGCTGCTGATGAAGTGGACAAGCACGTTGATATTGACAGTCTCTTATCGCTTACAAAGGTAGATTTAACCGTGCCTGAAATAAGAGAAAATGAAAAAGAGGAGCCGAGTCGCGTTGTGGCTGTGGCATGTGATGAAGCGTTTAATTTCACATATCCCGTCAATCTCGAAACCTTACGAAGCAGGATTGTGTATTTTTCACCGTTGCATGACAAATCATTGCCTACCGCTGATATGATATATCTTCCCGGCGGGTATCCTGAGCTATATGCTTCGGAGTTGGAAGCCAACCTTTCTATGCGTAAGGCGATAAAGGACTTTGCTGAGGAAGGAGGGAAGATTCTTGCTGAATGTGGTGGGATGATCTATCTTACGGAGGATATTGACGGGCGGAAGATGTGTGGGGTATTGCCGTTGCACGCCACAATGGAAGTTGCCCGGTTAACATTGGGGTATAGGAGAATTGTGTTTCCGGAAAGTGCTTTAAACCTAAAAGGTCACGAGTTTCATTATTCCCATATAAAAGAGGAAAAGAATATCAAAGAGGAAAAAACACCTCCTTCCATATCCTGTCAATTTAATGTGAAGGGGGGAAATGTAGCTACCCCTTTTTACAGATATAAAAATACAATTGCCGGATATACGCATCTTTATTGGGCGGAAACTGACATATTTAAACTTTGGAAGCAATGAAAAGAATATATACAAGGTCAGGCGATAAAGGCACCACCGCTATTCACGGTGGTGAGAGAGTAGCCAAGACAGATATACGCATCGAGACAAATGGAACTCTTGATGAACTCAATGTGGCTGTGGGTAATGTACGCACCTCATTACCTTCAGATCATCTGTGGCAATCCTATCTGCGTGAGATACAACTTAATTTAATGGTTATTATGAGCTTAGTTGCTACTCGTAGCGCAAAGCGCCATAATAATCCCAATTCTTTGCCCGATGGTCTGGTGGAGGATGTGGAGAGACTTATTGATACCATTACTTCCCAATGTACACCACCCGACAGCTTTATTCTTCCCGGTGGAACTCCTCTGGCATCACTTCTTCATCAGGCACGTGTTATAGCTCGGAGAGCAGAACGCAGATTATGGAGCTTGAATATGGAAGATTCTGTTGAGGAGATGATTCTCCAATATATAAACCGTCTTTCAGATCTATTTTTTATAATGGCACGCTATGAACTTCAACATTCCGGTTGTGGAGAGGAGGTTTGGCGTGAATTTGGATATAAACGCAGAATAAGATGAAAAGATTGTCACCGATTATGCTTGCCGGCACAGGCAGTGATGTTGGAAAAAGTCTTATTGCTACCGGACTATGCAGGATTTTCCTTCAAGACGGTTATAATCCCGCTCCGTTTAAGGCTCAGAATATGGCTCTTAATTCTTATGCAACTCCTGACGGTCTGGAGATAGGACGAGCTCAAGCAGTACAGGCAGAGGCAGCCGGAATCGCCTGTAGCACTGATATGAATCCTATCTTGTTGAAACCCTCGGGCGAGCACACATCGCAGGTGGTGATCAACGGTAAGCCTTATGGTAATCGTGACGCCTACACATATTTCCGTAAGGATGGTAAAGAGGAATTACGTGAAATTGCCCATGCGGCATTTGATCGTCTACGAAGCTGCTATCATCCTATAGTCCTTGAAGGTGCCGGCAGCATTACAGAGCTTAACCTGCGTGATGGCGATATTGTGAATATGTCTATGGCGAGATATGCGAATGCTACCGTGATTCTTGTGGCAGACATTGACAGAGGTGGAGTATTTGCGAGTGTCTATGGCTCAATAATGCTGCAATCTCCTGAAGATAGGCAACGTATAAAGGGTGTTATCATTAATAAGTTTCGTGGTGACCTCCGGCTTTTTGAAAGCGGACGGATGCTCTTGGAAGAGATATGCGGAGTGCCGGTGCTCGGGGTGGTCCCTATGGCACCACATATAACTATCGAAGAGGAGGACTCTGTGGCTTTGGAAAGTAAGGGTAAAGTAACATCGGCAGAGAAAATCAATGTGGCTGTGATACTGTTGCCGCACATATCCAATTTTACGGATTTCAATGCGCTGGAAAGGCATCAGGATATCAATCTGTTTTATGCCACCACCTCGGATGAAATTGATGAGGCTGACATAATTATTCTCCCCGGAAGCAAGAACACGTTGGCTGACCTTCAGTTCCTGCGTAAAAAAGGCTTCTCCGGTAAGATTTTGGAAGCTCGTGCAAAAGGTAAGACAATTGTGGGTATATGTGGAGGTTATCAGATGCTGGGTCTTACGGTGACAGATCCACAAGGTGTAGAAGGCGACATAGGCATATTACCCGGATTAGGGCTTCTCCCTGTCACTACTTGTTTGACTGCTGAGAAGGTAACCAGACAGACTCAGTTTCATTTTCTTAATTCGGATGAGGTGTGTGAAGGTTATGAGATTCATATGGGACATACAGACTCTAAAGCACCTCTGACTGTGGACACGTATGGTCGGCAAGATGGATGTTTTGTAGATACACATTGTTTCGGCACCTATATACACGGTATCTTTGACAATGCAACGGTAGTGGACTTCCTTCTTGCACCTTTCAAAAGTGATAAGAGAGCAGTTAACTGCGATTACAAAGCCTATAAGGAAGCTCAATATGATGCTCTTGCCGATTGGCTGAGACGATACGTGGATATTGAAAAACTATATAGTATTATGCAAAGCTATGATTAATGGGCACGGTGACGATATTTTCAGATATGGTGACAAGGTAAAAGTGAATTTCAGCACAAATATCTGTCAAGATATTGACCATACATCTCTGATGCGGCATCTTATGTTATTCCCCGGACTGCTTTCTAATTATCCAGAACCGGAACCGTTGAGCGTGGAGCGTTTACTTGCCGCTGAACACGGTATAAATGAGGAGAATATATTGGTGACTAACGGAGCTACCGAGGCAATTTATTTGATAGCGCGAAAAATGCAGGGAAAAAGATCGACAGTAATAGTGCCCACTTTTCGCGAATACCAGGATGCTTGCGCAATGTATGGTCATAATATCAATTTTTTAACTGAAGAGAATTTCATTGGCATTGGTATAATAGAAGATGACAATGACGCTGTTTGGTTATGTAATCCAAATAATCCTACCGGACGTATATATGACCGTTCCCTCCTTTTGAGATTGGCTGATTCGATGCCGCACACACTCTTTATTATTGATCAGGCGTATGCGGATTATTCTGTAGCTGACCTATTGACAGTGGACGATGTGATGTTAAGAAGAAATATAGTTCTTTTATACTCTCTTACCAAACGTTTTTCAGTGCCCGGGCTGCGAATTGGCTATGCTGTTGCACCGTTAGAAGTGACGTTAGCTCTACGCTCAATGAGGATGCCTTGGGGAATAAACTCGTTTGCCACTGAAGCATCACATTATCTGCTTGCCCATAAGAGCGATTATAAGATAGATAGCTATCTTCTGAATCAGGAGGTAAGAAGAATAGGGGAGGCTTTAAAAGTATTTGGCATATCGTCCGGTCCGACGGATTGCAATTTTCTGTTGTGTGAGCTTCCTTATGGAAGTTCAGCATCCCTTAAAGAGTGGCTCGTAAATAATAGAGGGCTACTAATACGAGATGCTTCTAATTTTGAGAGCCTGGGTAAATGTCATTTTCGAATAGCTGCTCAGAGTCCGGAGAGGAATGATTTGCTTATCAGAAGTATTGAAGAATGGATTATGTTATGACCTTATTACCCCTTCTAATAGGGTGGATATTGGATCGTCTTTTTGGTGATCCGGAGCATTTGCCGCATCCTATCGTATGGTTTGGAAAGGCTATATCGCTATTTGAACATCGTTATAATAAAGGCAAATGTCTTAAGCTTAAAGGTGGAGTTGTAGCTATAATACTTATAGTCGCTGTATTTGTTCTTACTGCCTTAACGCTCAGGGTGATTTCTCCAATATGGTGGCTTGAATTGTTGGTTCAGTCATTGATGGTGTTTTATTGCCTGGCAGGCACAACGTTAAGCCGGGAGGTCAGAATGACTTTCGAAGCTGTGGATAGGTCGCTTGAATGTGGCCGTAAACAGGTGGGAAGAATAGTGGGCCGTGATACTTCGGATCTTTCAGCCCAGGAAATACGCACCGCTGCACTTGAAACTCTTGCCGAGAATCTTAGCGACGGTGTGATAGCACCATTATTCTGGTACGTCCTTTTAGGTGTGCCGGGAATGTTAACTTATAAGATGGTTAACACGCTGGACTCTATGATAGGTTATCGCACTATACGGTACAGGGAGTTCGGATGTGTGGCAGCGCGTATCGACGATATAGCAAATTATATTCCCGCACGTATCACTGCTTTATTGATGATACTTGTATCGGGACGTATGGACCGACTTAGGTTTGTATGTGAATATGGTCCACGTCATGCCAGCCCGAACAGTGGTTATCCTGAAGCGGCATTAGCGGGAATACTCGATTGCAGGTTTGGTGGTCCACACGACTATTTCGGCGAGCGGGTAGCTAAGCCATTTATCGGTCGGAATCATCGTGATTTCTCCATGGACGATGCCGTTAGGGCAATTGGGATAAACCGGAGCGTGGAAGTGGTGGGTATAATTTTGACAATAGCGGTCAGATGGTCAGTTCTATCACTGACCCATATGGCGGTATGGTTGTGAATAATTCCTCATAGCTCTTACCGGCGAAAGCGTTCAGGGCGTGTATGAGTATACCTCCATGGGTAAATAATGCCACAGAAGCTGTGGAGGGTAGTTCTGACCGGAGAGTATCGATAAATTCAAGAAAACGATTCCGTTGCTGCATAGCCGACTCGCCTCCGGTGGGCACCACGTTCATATAATCATTAAACCATTCTTTAAGTCGTGTATCCTTGATTTCGGTATAGTGGCGCATTTCCCAGTCTCCGAAGTTCATTTCCAAAAGACGTTTATCTCTTATTGCATCCGGATAGCCGCAATGGTCGGCTAACCTTACACAGCGACTGAGTGGACTTGTATACACACGGTCGAATGACTGATGTTTTAATTTATCGGCCACGATGGCTGCCTCTTGTGGGAATGTATCTTTTAAAGGCACGTCTGTCTGTCCGTAGCAGGTGGCTGGCGGAACGTCTACTGAGGTATGTCGTATAAGTGTCAGTTTCATAGGTAATGATAAATGATTGTTATTCCTAAGAGCATTGATATTTCACATATTAAACAAACGGCACCGCAGCAGTCGCCCGTATATCCTCCAAGACGTTTTTTCATAAATAATATCAGCATTCCCGTGGTGACGATAGGGAATAACCCCGATAGTAAGAATAAGGGAGTGTGAAAGGCCAATGGGAGAAGTGGAACAAGTCCGGAAAGGCTTACTATAAACAATTGTTTAGGCGACATCATGACATAGGTAATCTTATTCTTCGCCCCCTCGGGACGGGCATATGGCAAGAGGTTGGTGAGCTGTGCAGCACACGCTTTGGCAAAACTATCGGCTGCCAGTAATCCAAGAGCCGCTATGACAACCGGTAACGAGGATAAGAGTGAAATGAACCAAAGATAGTACAAGATCAATCCGATTACGCCGAAGGTGCCAATATGTGAATCTTTCATAATTAAGAGGATCCTTTCCTTGGAGTGTCCTCCTCCAAAACCGTCGCAGAAATCGGCAAGCCCGTCTTCGTGCAGGCTTCCGGTCATTAGCGTACGCCCGGTAAGGGCGAGTATGACAGCTGGCAATATAGGTAGGATATATGCTGACAACCACAGTAACAATGCTGTCACGCCTCCGGTAACCCATCCTATGAGTGGCCAATAGACCACCACCGAGGAGTAGTCTGATTCAGGGATATTTATCCATCTCCATACCGGGATACGGGTAAAGAAAGTAAGAGCTGCCGCAATGCGTCTCATCAGAAATATTTGGTTACGTTGACTGATCGGAAAGAATCCATACTATTTATCATCCTCACCGCTGAATCGATAATCGGGTAGGCACACACGGCTCCTGACCCTTCTCCAAGACGTAAGTCGAGATGTAACAACGCTTTCACTCCCATTGCCTCCAGCATCAGCTTGTGTCCGCTTTCATCGCCCTGATGTCCGAAGATGGCATAGTCCATCACTGTGGGGTAAAGCTGAGAGGCGGCAAGGATAACGCTTGTCATGATGAAGCCATCTATAATTATTGTCATTCCAAGTTCTGCTGCTTTTAGCATGCCACCCAAAGCCATTACCATCTCATATCCTCCGAACCACGCTATTTTGTCCTCAGTGGTGTCTTTACCTTTATAATTGGCTATAGCCTTTGAGAGCACTGCACGTTTATGGCGTATTCCGGTGGGATTAAGTCCTGCACCTGCACCGATACATTTCTCAAGAGGTATTTCGGTAAATAGGTGCATCCATATTGCAGATGGGGATGTGTTGCCGCTGCCCATCTCTCCAAAACTTATGATGTTGCAGTCGGTTGTATTATGTATATTTTCTACGATTTCGGCACCGCGTTCTATTGAAAGTTCCATTTCTTCATTTGTCATCGCGGGCCCCGTAAGAAAGTTGCGCGTGCCTCGTCCCACTTTCATATCTATAATCTTATGTCCTGCAGGGATATCGTAATCCACTCCGGCATCTACCAGCACCAACTGAAAGCCGTGTTGTTCGCAAAGGAAATTTATACCGGCACCCCCCTTTGAGAAATGACTCAGTTGCTGCCAGGTGACTTCTTTCGGAGATACGCTTACACCCTCCTCCAAAATTCCATGATCACCTGCGAAAAGCACATTGTGTGGTGATCGAAGTTCAGGAGTAAGGGTATTCTGAATCATACATATTTGTTTGGCTATCTCCTCTAATCTGCCCAATGAGCCTTTTGGTTTGGTGAGATTATCTATTTTGTCGGTAATTAACAATTCCGATTTACGGTTGAGGGGAAGGATATTAAATTTTATCATCTATACTTATTTTATTTTTACGGGAATACCTGAGATTATCATATACACTTCTTCGGCTTTAGCCGCTACAAATTGGTTGAGCATGCCTTGGAGATCAGCGAAGTGTCGCTGCATATCGTTGCCGCTGACTCCTCCGAGACCTACTTCGTTGGTAACGATAATAATTGTGGCGCCGGTAGACATCAGACCCTCAATCTCTCGTTTGATTTCATCGTATGCGGCATCTATTGATTCATCCATTTCGAAAAACCAGTTTGTTGCCAATAATGTCAGGCAGTCGAGTAAAATTGTGTCTGAGGAGGTGAAAGTATGCTGTGAGATATGGAGTGGACTTTCGAGATTATGCCATCTCTGTTTACGTCGTTGCCTATGGGCATCGACGCGCCGTTGCATATCGGAATCGAACACACGCGCTGTGGCAAGATATATGGGTCGCTCTGCTAAGCTCAACGTCAACTGTTCGGCAAATAAGCTTTTCCCTGAGCGTTGACCACCCGTCACCATTATTACTTTTGTTTTTTTCTGATCAGGCGTTTTATCCATAAATAGTATCCTGTAATAGGTAGTGATGCACCGATAAGCACTGTAAGAAGATATATAATCTTTGAAATCCAGCCAAACCATGACCCGACATGTAAAGTATAAATCCAACCCTTTATTTGGGTGGCTTTTGCTTTTTCCGAATAAGAGGTCAATGAACTGACTTGTCCGGATGATACGTTGAATTTATATGTATCATATGCTTGTTGGTTGCCACTGCCTCCTATAACCACATCCGCCTCCCCTTGGTATATGCGTATCTCTTTATCGGGATTTTTTGCTTTAATCTTTCTATAGGCTATTTCCCAAGCTGTAAAATTCTCAGCGGGTGTTTTGTGGAGGGCTGACTTTGCCGGTTGTGTGCTGAATGTGGCATAAAAAGCTTTTCTATACCAGCCGAACGACCAATTTAATCCCGTTAATATACATATGGCCAGTATTAAGGATGCGATAGCTCCTCCTACACAGTGGAAATCATGCCAAAAACGGTAAGCTCCGTGTTGGGTGGAAATAGAGAGTTTACGTTTCCACATTCCTTCTGCAGGCCACCATATTATTAACCCTGAAATTATTATGGCTAACATAGCTATAGTGGTTATGCCTATTATCATTTTTCCTGTTGTGGCACCGAATGTGCTATCTGCTTTAGCCTTTCCGAATAAGCGACGATGGGCTGCACTGGCGAGTTTGAATATTTCCGCTCTTTTATATTCTCCGATCACCTTACCGGTGTATTGGTCAACCCATACGGCAGCCATGGCCGGTTTATTTAGCATAATTTTGTATGCATGATTAGGGTTGCTGTAAGTGGTAATTCCAATTATTTGTTTCCCTTTAGGAACTTGCTTCTGTGCTAAAGTCAAAATAGAGTCTAAGGGTAATTCCGACCGTCCGAGGGGAGTGACTTCAGCCTGACCTATATGACCGAAATCACGTTCAAAAATAAGGATGGCTCCGGATAAGCACATCAATACTGCAATCAGTCCGAAAGGCACCGAAAGCCAAAGATGGATAAGCTTGAAAACTTTCTTATTCATAACTAATTATTTTGTTCCAGAAATAATCTTTTAGTCATATTTCAATAAGGCAGGTTTCCTGACTTAGCCTATCTCTGACCGGCCTTCCCTCCTTTTTCCCGATTCTCCTCATTTAAAGGAATGGGGTATTGTTTTAAGGAAGTGACCGTTGAGTTGGTCAGAGACTCATATGGGCATTACAGTAGCTGGCACTGTGTCGGATTCACACCGACTTCCCTCTCATCTGCAATCATCTTTGCAGATTCACCTAATTGTATTGCAAAATTACACAAATTTATTGATTCCTTAGCAAGAATACGATTGAAAATATGTTATCGCGATAATTACAAGTATATCTATTTTCTTGTAAAGTTAATTTCTGCTCTTTATTCTTTTCTAACTTCCATAATTATTTTATCTACTTCAGGAAATTTGTCCCATAACTATTTTACCTGCTCAAGGAGATTACGGAGAGGTGTGAAGTCGGCAGTTGTGGCTATAGACTGTGGGCAGACTGTGATTTCACCATCACGATTGACGATGGCTAACTGTGGGATAGTAAGTGAGCCATTTGTGCCGAATGTTGAGAATATCTCCGGGCGTAGATCAGGGTTGATGAGTAAATGGTGACCTTTCAGATTATAATAATTAGCCATACGCTTCCATTGGTCTTCGATATTGGGTTGATCATCAATAGATATGTATAGAAGTTGGATGCCGTTTTCCTCTGCATATTTTTGAATTGGCTCTATGTGGGCAAAGCTTTCACGGCACGGTCCACACCATGTAGCCCAAAGATCAATGAGTATGGGTTTGCCTTTGTAGGGTGCTAAAAGGTCAGAAAGGCTTTTAATTTCCGTGTTATCAAGAAAGACTATTTCGTCTGACGGGTTGGGATGGTTAAAAGCAAAGTTGTCTCTGACTTTTTCATCAAGCAAGGGAATTAGTCCACTTTCGGGAAACAGTTTCTTGAACTGTTCGGTAAGAGCCGGCATTCCCGGTGAAAATTTGCCTGTTGCACCGTCCTCATATAGCATTGTGCCTAATGCAGATTCGGCTGCCTTGCCACTTAGGGTGTTTAGGAAATAATCGGTTTTCAATTGGAGAAGTGAATCGGGTGTTATGTCTTGAGGAAAATCGCCGTCAGGGAAATTGTCTTTGAAATAGAAATCATTAACAATGTGTTGAGCAAAAAATGGATTACGGGCATTTGCCGGATCTGACATATTAACCTCATTTCGGATACGTCCCAATTCTTGTTTCCACGCCTCTGCATCTCCTTTATTTCCGGCAAGATAGGTACACTGACTATAAACCATAAGGCTCTCAAGGCGTGTATCGTTTTCTAAAGCTTGCCGTATCTCTGCACTTGCTCCGGCATACGCTTGATTAATGCTGTCAGCGTATGTGTTAAGCTTTGTGCTGACAGTAGTAGGAATACTATCTGCCCATAAGCCAAGTTTGTCTTTGCGTCCGGTAGCTAAGTGGAACCATAAGTCATACAGATTGTCTGCGCTTTGGGCTGCCTTGGCATCAAGACTGTTTCCTGTAGGTGGAACTACGACTACGTTTTCTTCGGCAAGCGGATCAATGACTACTTCGGTAACACCCGGAAGTGCATAGAAAGTCTGGTATACATAAGGTAGTCGATTATTGGGATCTCTTGCCAGAATATTCACTCGCTCTACACCCTCAGTTGGTAGGGTAAGAGTGAAAGTGCTGTCGGCTGTAAGCTCGACTGGTGTGAAGGTGGTGAGATAAACACCGTTGTGGCTTCGGTGATAAACGATTTGGCGACCGGCGAGGTTTTTAGTCGAAATTTTCACCGTGGCTTCATTATTTTCTGCCCCAAATGCTGGTGTCAACATACACATAGCCGCCAAGAGGCATACAGTAGAAATTTTCATCATAAAAAAAGTGAATTATGTATTAGTTCAGCTATATAATCAGAGGTAATTGGTTACGTCGAGGGCTATGGAAGATTGCCCTTGAGGTACTTCTATATAATAAAGGTCTATTTTAGGAAATATACCCAACGGACCCAAAGGCAGGTTCTTCAAACATAAAAAATCAGTTGGGTAAAGAGTAATCTTTTTAGATTTACTGTCAATGAAGATTCTCTTGGCTAATTCATATTCCCTCTCCTTCTTCTTATCGGATAGCATAGTGCCTTTGTGTAGGTTAACTAAGAAATCCGGCATAGGTGGATGTCCAACGATAAAGCCTTTTATGATGTAATCCTTCAATAGGTAGCAAGTAGATATATTAAGAAGCATATTGGCTTTAAGGAAAGATGACACTATCTGAGTCTTGGCATGATAAAGATCTTCAGTTCTGAACTTAGATTTAAGCTCAGTCAGAAACATATACTTCTTACCTTCTTTCTCAAACAGTACAATTCCGTCGCAATCTAATTTAAAGACGTCGGGAGAGTTGGCTTTCTCAAAAAATGAGGTCATATCTTTAGCCAACTGATGATCCAGATAGTAGAAATCCGCAGATGTCCATATGACTTTATTTACGGAAGCATTTT
>CAMWIF010000002.1 GCA_947174225.1 uncultured Porphyromonadaceae bacterium
TAGGTAATCGCCCCCTTAGAAAGAGCCGGATCATTTGACCCGGCTCTTCTTTTTTTATCCCTATTCATTATTTTTTTGTTTTTTCGTGGAATTTCATTAATTTTGCCAAAATCAGTTATGGTGCTGTATTAATATTTTTTGCTATGGCGACAGATTCCACCCCTCAGACGAACTCTAACATTGTGACTAAGGATTCTAAAGTTGATTATGCCCCTTTGATTGAGGCTAAAGCGCAGCATGTGTTTGATGTGATGGCTCCTCGAACCTCTGACGCCGATCTTATACGCCTTAAAGATGCTTTCCTTTTGGCAAAGGAGGCACACGCACCTCAAGTGAGGAAGACCGGTGAGCCTTATATCTTTCATCCTATCGCTGTGGCTACAATTGCAGCAGAAGAATTTTGCTTGGATGTGAATTCTGTAATTGCCGCTTTCCTGCACGATGTGGTAGAAGACACACCACACCCCATTGAGGAGCTTGCCACTCGCTTTGGCGATGACGTGGCTTATTTGGTGGATGTGCTTACAAAAAAAGAGAAGATAAATTATGCCCTGAGCAAGCAAGTGGATAATTTCCGTCAGATTCTTGACTCCATGCAGCACGACATACGTCCGATCCTTGTAAAACTCGCCGACCGACTTCACAATATGCGCACACTCTCGTCAATGCGTCCGGATAAGCAGATGAAGACGGCAGGGGAAACAGATTACTTCTACGCACCTTTAGCGAATCGCCTTGGCATGTATTATGTTAAGACGGAATTGGAAAATCTTAGCTTGAAATTCCGTTGCCCCCATGAATTTGAAGAAATCTCATCGCTTATAGAGAAGGATAGGGAACAACAGAAGGAGAGACTCGAAAGATTCCGTCTTCAGATGGAAGCTACCCTTGCCGAAGCAGGTATCAAAGCCACTGTGAAAGTGGAGTACCGTCAGCCCTACAGTGTCTGGCGCAAGATGAGAAAATATGGTGATGACTTCAATCATTTGAAATACCGTCATTTTACCGACATAATATTCGACGCTCCTGAACGTGAGGATGAGAAAGCAATAGCCTTACGCATCTATTCTCTTCTTACCGACCGTTTCCGTGAGAAGCCGGGGGGCATATCCAATTATATTGATTCTCCAAAAGAGAACGGTTATCAGAGTTTTCACGTGAAGCTGCTTGCCGATTTCGGACGTTGGCAAGAGGTACACATCAGTAGCCGCAGAATGGCTGAGAACTCACATATAGGTTACCGTGCCGACAGTTCCCATGATATAATAGGACGCTGGGTCGAGAAATTCCGTGGCGTGCTGCGCGACATAGGTACCCATGACTGCGGCATAGACTTTATGGAGCGTGTCACCGCCTCTTTCTATAATGACGACATCATGGTGTTTACTCCCAAAGGGAAAGAAATAATCCTTCCCCAGAAGTCGTCGCTTCTTGATTTTGCCTATGAGATTTCTGAGGAATTGGGCAACCACGCCAAATACGGACGTGTCAACGGTTTCCTTACGGCTATAACCGCACCGCTGAGAAGAGGCGACGTGGTGCAGATATTTACTGATGAGGCTACCCACCCTACGGCAGACCGTCTGGAACATGTAGTGACCTATAAAGCCAAGAACGCAATACGTGAATACTTGGAGTCGGTGCCGGACCCGAAATTCCTGCGCTGTCCCCATTGCCATCCCATTCCCGGCGAGGAAGTGATAGGTTTTAAAGGTGAGGATGGCAAATTGACAGTCCATAAGCGCGATTGTCAGGTGGTGATACGTCTTGCCTCGCAATTCGGCGACGATATAAAGAGTGTAGATTTCCAGCCAGACGAGACACTTTATCCAGTGACAGTGACCGTGAAGGCGGTGGACCGTTATCATCTCTTCTTAGACATTGTGGATTGCATCTCCAACAAGCTGAATCTTAACATCGACTCCTACAATTCCACTACTGTAGATTCGATTGTGACAATACAGATAGCCTTTGGAATACATTCTTATCAGGAGCTTCAGAAAATTATGAGTCACATTTCAGGAATACCGGATGTTGACGAAGTAAGGGTGGGAGAGATGACCTTGTAAGATTTTTATAAAAAAAGCCTTCAGGAATGTTGGTGATTCAATAAAAATGCCTATATTTGCAGAATAGAATAAAAAAAGGTCATTTCGACCTTTAAACACAACTTAATGAACTAACAAATCGTGAAACGTCTGAAGCTTTTAATTCTTATAGCTGTAATGCTCCTTGGGTTTAGCCGGGAGGCAAATGCCGTTTCGTATCAGGCAGTGGCCGACAGCCTGATGGCACAGCTAAAATTCCAGAAGACGGCCGAAGACAGCCTGAAGATGCTCTACAACATCTTCGACGCTTCAGACCAGAGAAAAAAGATTCTCCCCGGCAGGATGGTGTTGGACCTTGCCAAGCGCACCAATAATCAGCTTGCCTTAATTGACTTCATTCCGCAGGTCACTACCCTTGTGGTAAGAGATTCGCTGATGATGGAGGAGATGATGAACTATACCAAGTCGATAGAGGATCCGGAACATGCCAAAACCGTGCGACTTTTTATCATGGTAAAAAAAGCAGCTGAAGAAGCAAACTATATTCCTGATAGCGAATTGAGGGAGGTGCTTCTTAAGTATGCCCGTGATGAGATGACTCCGACAGGTGATTTCTACAAGGATATTCTTGATCTTTATCGTATGGTGATTTTCTTAGGTAATTCAAAGAGAGGGAATCTTTATCTGGAATATCTTACACGTCTTGAAGAGATGATTGCCAAGATTCCACTCGATTTCGGTTATCTGCTGAATCTTTACTATACTACAGCTGCCAATTTTCATACGCGCACCGGCAATCACGCCAAAGCCGTGGAGATGGACAGAAAGATTCTGGAGGTCATTGGAAATCTTGAAAAGCGATACAGTGATATGGGGCGGCCGTATCGCGATTATAGCCGATATTATTATATATGCTATCGTAGAATGCTATGTAATTATCCTGCTCTCTCTCTCAATGAGATTAATGATCTTTATGCCAAATGCGCTTTTCTTGCGGAGAGCGATCCGGAGGTGGCAGCCGATTTCTACGGAGAGGGACGTCCTACCATTTATCGCCTCATGGCTGTCAAAGATTACAAGGAAGCAGTGCCAAAAATAAAGAAAGCCCTACCGGTGGTAAAAGATAACGCGATGCGTCGCCGTCTGTTGGGAATGTTGGTTCAGGCAGCTGATTCTGTACATGATAATGCCACCCTGCTCAGCGCTTTGAAGGAGTACAACAATATGCTTATGACCGCTATCGACGAACAGTCGGCTGAAGCATACAGTGAGCTGCAGATTCGCTATGACCTCAATCGTCTTAAAAGTGAGAAAGAACGTCTTGCTATGGAGAAGAAAGAAGCAGAGGTGGCTACCAACCAGCGTGTTATTTCTGTTGCATTAGCAGGTGTTCTGGTTCTTGTAGTGGTTTTGATGTTTCTATATCGGAGCAATTTCTCTCTCAAACGCCGTATGCGTGACACTAGGGAAGAAAATGATCATCTTCATCAGACTATAGAGGAACTGCTCGGAGATTCGGCTCTTAAAGGCACACTCGATGTGCGTCGTGGCTCTCCACAAAAAAAGAAGTAGCTGTAGGACTTCATCACAGTGATGGAAAATAGTAAAAATTGATATAAATTTGGAAGCGGGTTGTCAGGTTTTTAATGGCAATCCGCTTTTTTTGTTTGTAGACTGATTAAAAATTAGTAACTTTGTCAAATAATTCAAATACCGATTATTAAATCGTGAGTAGTGATTTGGGTTTTTCCATAGTTATGCAAGCCCGAATATTAAGGTTTCTACAGAAAAATAATGGACAATGAAGTCAAGAGAAAATTATTGTTCCCACGAGGCAAAGGGTTTATATTCTTCTGCCTATGAACATGACGGCTGCGGAGTCGGCTTGGTGGTAAAGATTGACGGCAGTAAACATCACTCAATTGTTGACCAAGGTCTGTCGGTACTGGAGCATATGGCTCACCGTGGAGCGGAGGGTGCCGATAATAAGACGGGTGACGGTGCGGGAATAATGGTGCAGATTCCTCACGAGTATATACTGCTTAACGGGATTCCTGTCCCTGAAAAGGGAAGATACGGGGTTGGCATGGTGTTTATGCCCAAGGATGAGGATGACAGGAAGAGATTTGAGACAATCATTGACAAGGAGATAAAGGCGCAGGGTCTTTTTCTAATGCACACAAGGGATGTGCCGGTAGATTCATCTGTGCTCGGTCACGATGCCTTGATTACGGAGCCGGTGATAAAGCAGCTGTTCATTGTGGGCTGCGATAATCGAGAACGCCTTGAAGGCCTGCTATATGTCATCAGGAAGCGGATAGAGGAGGCGGTGCTTAATGATGATGACATCGTAGACAAGGACTCATGCTATGTGGTGAGCCTTTCCACGCGCACACTCATCTACAAAGGTATGCTCTCCTCGCTACAGCTGCGCAGTTATTTCAAAGACCTTCAAAGTCCATATTTTACCAGTGCCATAGCCTTGGTGCATTCACGTTTCTCCACCAACACTTTCCCGACGTGGCGTCTTGCCCAACCCTTCCGCTTGATAGGTCATAACGGTGAAATCAATACTATAAGGGGTAACCGTTTTTGGATGTCAACCCGGGAGGCTGTGATACAACCCGATAATCTTGGAAAGATGGAAAATATCGGACAAGTAATACAGCCGGGTATGAGCGACAGCGCGTCGTTTGACAATGCTCTTGAGTTTTTTGTGCGTTCCGGTATGAGTTTGCCTCACGCTTTGGCTATGCTTGTTCCTGAAAGCTGCAATGATCAGAATCCTTTGTCTCGCAGGTTGCTTGCCTTCTATGAATATCATTCAATTTTTATGGCTCCGTGGGATGGTCCGGCAGCCATAATCTTCTCTGACGGACGCTATGCAGGCGGTATGCTTGATCGCAAC
Source organism: uncultured Porphyromonadaceae bacterium (assembly GCA_947174225.1). Lineage (GTDB taxonomy): Bacteria > Bacteroidota > Bacteroidia > Bacteroidales > Muribaculaceae > Lepagella. The sequence continues at coordinate 4,957 of CAMWIF010000002.1, forward strand.
GGTTTGCGTCCGGCACGTGTGACCATCACCAAGAGCGGTGAGATGATAGTAGCGTCAGAGACAGGGGTGTTGGAGATAGATCCTGCCGAGGTGGAATATAAGGGTCGCCTGAAACCGGGTAAAATACTTATGGTTGATACCGAAGAGGGGAAGATATTGATTGACCGCGACATTAAGAACGAACTTGCCAACGAGCATCCTTACCGCGAATGGATCGACCAGAACCGTATAGTGCTCAGCGATATAAAGAGCGGGCGCAAGGTGAAGCACGAAGTGGCGGATATGGAGAGGATGATGGTGGCTTTCGGTTACGATGTGGAGGATATAGAACGTATCATAAAGCCTATGGCGTCCAATTCGCAGGAGCCTGTGACATCTATGGGTAACGATGCACCTCCTGCCATCCTCTCGAAAATGCCTCAGAGATTCTTCAATTATTTCCGTCAGCAGTTCGCACAGGTCACCAATCCTCCTATTGACCCTATACGTGAGGAGCTTGTTATGTCGCTCACAAGTTTTGTGGGTTCTGTAAGTAAGAATATACTCCGTCCTTCGGCAGAACTGTGTAATGTGGTAAGAATGCCTTCGCCCATTGTGTCAGACAGCGAACTCGATATACTAAGGCATTTACAATATAAAGGCTTCAATACCATCACACTCTCGATGACTTTCGACGCCGAAGGGGGAGTAAGGGCTATGGAGACAGCTATAGAGCATCTGTGTTCGGAAGCTGAGAATGCCGTTGACAAGGGGTACAATTATATGGTACTTTCCGATCGCGGTGTCAACGCCAAACACGCTGCGATACCGTCGCTTTTAGCACTTTCAGCTGTCCATCATCATCTTGTGGCACGCTGTAAACGTTCACAGATAGCTATCATTGTGGAGTCGGGCGAAGTGTGTGAGGTAATGCACGTGGCTTTGCTTATGGGCTTCGGTGCGAGTGCTGTGAATCCGTATATGGCATTTGCCATTCTCCAGGACCTGGTGAACCGTAAGGAGCTGCAACTTGATTATGAGGGGGCAGAACAACATTATATAAAGGCTGTCAATAAGGGTATTCTGAAGATAATGTCTAAGATGGGCATCAGCACTATCCGTAGTTATAGAGGGTGCGCCCTATTTGAGGCGTTGGGTGTTAATTCACGTCTTCTTAACCGCTATATGGGTGGTGCCCCTTCGCCAATTGAGGGTATCGGAATAGATAAAGTGACCGAGGATGTGCTGCACAATCATAAACTTGCGTTTTCAGAGGAGAAAGCGAGTCTCATAGATTTCGGCAACTACAGCTACCGGAAGAATGGTGAGCTTCACGCTTGGAATCCCCCTGTGGTTCGCACTCTTCAGGCTGCCACTTCCACAGGCGACTACGAGAAATTCAGAGAATTTGTAGCTTTGGTGGAGGATAAGCCGGAACCGATTTTCTTGCGTGACATAATCACTGTTGAGAGTGACCAAGAGCCTATACCGCTTGAAGAGGTGGAAAGTGAAGAAAGCCTTATGCGTCGCTTCTGCACAGAGGCAATGTCGTTCGGTGCGATCAGCAAGGAGGCTCACGAGGCACTTGCCATAGCAATGAATAAAATCGGAGGTATGAGCAACACGGGCGAGGGTGGTGAAGATCCGGAGCGTAACAAGGTACGTGAGGATGGCACGTGGGCATGTAGCAGTGTTAAGCAGGTGGCATCAGGACGTTTCGGTGTGGATGCCGAATATCTCGTGAACGCCGATGAGATACAGATAAAGGTGGCTCAAGGCGCGAAACCCGGAGAGGGTGGCCAGTTACCGGGCTTCAAAGTAGATGAGGTAATTGCACGTACACGTCGGTCACTTCCCGGTATAACCCTCATCTCACCTCCACCGCATCACGATATATATTCAATAGAAGACCTTGCCCAGCTTATTTTCGACCTGAAGAATATAAATCCTGAGGCTCAGATAAGTGTTAAGCTCGTGGCTGAGAGCGGGGTAGGTACCATAGCTGCCGGTGTGGCAAAAGCGAAGGCTGACAAGATACTCATAAGCGGTTGTGACGGCGGCACAGGAGCAAGTCCTGCAAGCTCGATGAAGCACGCCGGAGTGCCTGCTGAGATTGGTCTTGCAGAGATTCAGCAGACCCTCGTGATGAATAATCTGCGTGGCAAGGTGCGTATTCAGGTCGATGGGCAGATGAAAAGTCCGCACGATGTGATAATAACAGCTCTTTTAGGTGCTGAGGAATACGGTTTCGGTACTGCCGCCTTGGTGGTGCTCGGATGTTGTATGATTCGCAAATGCCACACCAATACCTGTCCTAAAGGTGTGGCTACACAGAATCCGGAGTTGCGTAAGAAATTTATAGGGCGCTACGAGTGGCTTATAAATTATTTCCGCTTTATGGCGCGAGAGATACGTGAGCGTCTTGCCAATATGGGCTATAGGAGGCTCGAAGATATTGTAGGTAGGGCTGACCTGTTGAGGAAAAAACCTGTTGATCCGGAGTCGAAGGCGGCTAAGATTGATTTCTCACGCCTTTTCTATATGCCTGACTCTGTGGGTGAGCATCCGATACATTTTGTGGAGGAGCAAGACCATAAACTCAAAGGGGTGAAAGACGGTGCGTTGCTCCAGCTCATCAGTAATGCTATAGATGCCAAGCAGCCTATAGCATTAGGTATGCCTATTGTCAACACTGACCGTTCCGTCGGATCTATGTTGAGCGGATACATAACCAAACGGTTCGGCGGTGAGGGTCTTGCCGACAACAGTATTAAGTTGACTTTTGCAGGTTCGGCAGGACAGAGCTTCGGTGCTTTCCTCTGTAAAGGAGTGACCCTCAAACTTGAAGGTGATGCCAACGATTATCTTGGCAAGGGACTGTCAGGAGGTCGTATTATAGTGGTGCCTTCACGAGATGCTACGTTTGAGGCTGAACGCAACACTATAGCTGGTAATACTCTTCTCTATGGAGCCACTGCCGGAGAGCTATATGTCAACGGTAGAGTAGGAGAGCGTTTCGCCGTGCGCAATAGCGGTGCGTTGACAGTGGTGGAAGGTGTAGGTGACCATGGATGCGAATATATGACCGGAGGGCGTGTTGTGGTGCTAGGAAAAGTGGGTCAGAACTTCGCTGCCGGTATGAGCGGCGGTGTGGCCTATATATGGAATGTGCAAGGAAATGTCGATAACTATATCAATATGGATATGGTTGAGCTTACCCTTATTCGCGACGACGAGGAGAAAGCGGAGCTTCGTGACCTTGTGGAGCGTCACTACAAACATACCCACAGTGCCCTTGCAAAGCGTATGCTTGAGAATTGGGAGGCATATCTGCCGCAGTTCCTTAAAGTGACTCCGGTAGAATATAAGCATATCGCCCTTAGCAAATGATGGACGGCGAGCGGTTACTTGAAATATTTTTAGTAATTTTGCATCATAAAATCAATTGAAATATATGTCAACAATTGGAAGTGTATTTACCTCTAAAGACCGTAAGGCTCTGCTTCTCGGCAGCGGGGAGCTTGGCAAGGAGGTGGCTCTCGAACTTCAGCGACTCGGAGTGGAGGTGATAGCCTGTGATAAATATCCCAATGCTCCGGCTATGCAGGTGGCGCATCGTTCATACGTGTTCAATATGCTCGACGGCGATGAGCTACGCCGCATTGTGGAGTTTGAACGTCCTGACCATATCATCCCGGAGATTGAGGCTATAGCTACTCCAACTCTCGTAGAACTTGAGAAGGAGGGTTATAATGTCACTCCTACGGCTCACGCAGCTCTTTTGACCATGAACCGTGAGGGTATACGCCGACTCGCCGCTGAGGAACTTGGCATCACTACCTCACCTTATCGTTTTGCCTCCACCCGTGAGGAATTTGAGCAGGCTGTGAAGGAGATTGGCATTCCCTGTGTGGTTAAGCCTATAATGAGTTCTTCGGGCCACGGTCAAAGTGTAATCAAAAGTCCTGCTGACCTTGAGCACGCTTGGAAAGAGGCTCAGGAGGGTGGACGTGCCGGGGCTGGAAGGGTGATTGTAGAGGGTTTCATTGATTTTGACTATGAAATTACCCTTCTCACAGTAAGAAGTATATCCGGCACCACATTCTGTGAACCGGTGGGTCATATACAGGTAAACGGTGACTACCGCTATTCCTGGCAACCCCAACCTATGTCGGAGGCTGCCATAGAGTCGGCAAGAGAGATAGCCAAAAAAGTCACTGACGCTCTTGGAGGCTACGGCATATTCGGAGTGGAGCTTTTCATCAAGGGTGACAAGGTAATATTCAGTGAAGTGTCGCCCCGTCCGCACGATACCGGTATGGTGACAATGATTTCCCAGGATCTCTCTGAGTTTGCTCTTCACGCACGTGCTCTTCTCGGTTTGCCTGTGCCTGCCATTGAGTTCTACGGACCTTCAGCTTCACGTGCAGTGGTAGTGGAGGGTGACAGCAACTGTGTGGAATTTGAGAATCTTGAGAAAGTACTCTCAGAACCCTCTACACAGATACGCATTTTCGGTAAGCCGGAAGTGCATGGTCATCGCCGTATGGGAGTGATTCTTGCCAAGGCTGTCACTGTGGAAGAAGCCCGTGCAAAGGCTGAAAGAGCTTATAATAAACTTTCTGTAAAGGTAAATTAATGAGTAATTCAGATTCGCATAAGCTGTCTGGGAAGAGATACACCTCGAAGGAGGTGTGTCTCTTCCTTTCCGATTATGCTGTGGCATTGTTCGGTTGTGCCGCCACGTGCATACGGCTTGACCGCAACATTAACCGTATGGCTGCCGCTTTCGGCAAGAAAGTGGAGATGTTTATTATGCCTCGCCATATACATATGACAGTGTGCCAGCCCGGAGAGGACGACACTTTCACATACATCTCTTCCGTGAGACCTGCCCCGATAAGTTTCTCTCTCAACACGCGCCTGAGCCAGTTGAGCTGGCATGTGGCTGACGACGGGCTTTCGCTTGAGACGGCACGTCATCGCTTCGAGCATATGCTCCAATGCGACAAGGAGACTCCTTGGGTGACACTCACACTTGCCTCGCTTGCCAATGCCTCCTTCTGCGGGATATTCGGGGGTGACGCTATAGCAATGCTTATCGTTTTGGTGGCTACAGCCATTGGATTCCGGCTGAAGCAGCTTATGGCTTCGTGCCACGTTGACGGCAGAGTCATATTCTTTGTGTGTGCATTCATATCAAGTGTGATAGGGGCATCAGCTTTCATCCTTACCCCTGATGGCACTCCCTCGATTGCGGTAGGCACAAGTGTGCTTTATCTTGTGCCCGGCATCCCTTTCCTGAATTCTTTCAGCGATCTGCTTTATCGACATTACATATGTGCTTTCAGCCGATTCACCGATGCGGTTATTCTCACTGCCTGCCTGTCGTTAGGGCTTTGCCTTGGGATGAAACTTATGAGCGTCGGTATGTTCTGACCTTTAAAAACTCACAAAGTTAAAAAACTCACAAAGTGCTTTTCGAAATCATAAAAGATGCTCTCCTCGCCGCTATGGCAGCGATAGGTTTCGGCTCAATAAGTCGAGTGCCACGACGATCGTATATATGGTGTGGTCTGATAGCTGCACTGGGTCATTCCGCACGTTTCCTGCTTATGGATCCCGACGTTTTAGGTATGCACATTGTGGCTGCCACAGGTATAGCTGCCTTTCTCATCGGCTTGATGGCGGTGTTTATATCTCCGGTTGCCAAGACGCCGGCGGAGGCATACCTTTTCCCGGCATTACTCCCGATGATTCCCGGTATGTATGCCTATAGGTCGTTTGGTGGCTTGGCGATGTGTCTTCTTGGCGATACCCAGGAAAAATTCGGTGTCTACTTTTATCGTTTTGCTGAAAACGGCTTCATTTGCCTTGCAATACTCTTCACGATGGTGATATGTGCGATAGTGCCTATCTTCACTTTCAGGAGCACCGCGTTTAGGGCCACAAGATAAGCATTGGGCGCATTTTAATACGTTTTAGGTTCTTTTTTAGTCGTAGGCAACAAATATTAACGTATATATTACACTTTTTCGTCCCATTTTTTACTTCCTTTTACTATCTTTGCAGTGCGAAACATAGCAGAACGAAGATTTCTGCAAGACGTCGTTCCTAAAACTATCATGAAAAAAAAGTAAGAAATGGAAAAAGAAATTCTCAACCGCGCGGCGGATAATATCCGAATCCTTGCCGCATCCATGGTTGAAAAAGCTAAGTCGGGACATCCCGGCGGCGCCATGGGTGGAGCGGATTTCATCAATGTTCTCTTCAGTGAGTATCTCGTATTCGACCCAAAAGATCCTTCATGGCCAACCCGCGACCGCTTCTTCCTTGATCCGGGACATATGGCTCCTATGCTTTATGCACAGCTCGCCCTTATAGGTAAATATTCTATCGACGAACTCAAGCAGCTTCGTCAGTGGGGAAGTCCCACAACCGGTCACCCTGAATTTGATATAGCCCGTGGCGTGGAGAACACCTCCGGTCCGCTCGGTCAAGGTCACACTTTCGCAGTGGGTGCAGCGATTGCGGCAAAATTTCTTGGCGCACGCACAGGTAACCCCGGCTTCGATGAGGAGACAATCTATGCTTATATTTCCGACGGCGGCATCCAGGAGGAGATTTCTCAGGGTGCAGGTCGTATAGCCGGTACTCTCGGTCTTGGCAATCTCGTGATGTTCTACGACTCCAACGATATTCAGCTCTCTACCGAGACAGCTGAGGTGACCAATGAGGACACCGCTATGAAATACCGTTCATGGGGCTGGAACGTAATGGAAATCAACGGCCACGACGTAGAGGAGATTCGTATGGCTCTCAACGCTGCCAAAGCTGAGCGTGAGCGTCCTACTCTTATCATAGGTAAGACTGTAATGGGCAAGGGCGCACGTAAGGCAGACAACACTTCTTACGAACGCAACTGCAAGACTCACGGAGCACCTCTTGGCGGCGATGCTTATCGCAACACCATCTGCAATCTCGGCGGCAATCCTGATGATCCGTTTGTGATTTTCGATGAGGTTAAGTCGCTCTACGAGGACCGTGCCAAGGCTCTTGAAGGCATTGTGGCTGAGCGTAAGGCTACAGAGAAAGAGTGGGCTGACAAGAACCCTGAGAAGGCTGCCGAACTCACTGAGTGGTTTGAAAACAAGGCTCCCAAGATTGACTGGAGCAAGATTGAGCAGAAGGAGAACGATGCTACTCGCAACGCTTCAGGCGTGGTGCTTGCTCAGCTTGCACAGCAGGTGCCCAATATGATCTGTTCTTCAGCCGACCTTTCAGAAAGCGACAAGACTATCTCCTTCCTCAAGCAGACAAAGGCATTCACCAAGGATGACTTCTCAGGTGCCTTCTTCCAGGCAGGTGTGGCTGAGCTTACAATGGCTTGCTGCTGCATAGGTATGGCTCTTCACGGAGGTGTGATTGCAGCTTGTGCAACCTTCTTCGTATTCTCCGACTATATGAAACCCGCAGTACGTATGGCAGCCCTTATGGAGCTTCCTGTGAAGTTCATCTGGACTCACGATGCATTCCGTGTGGGTGAGGATGGTCCGACACATGAGCCTGTTGAACAGGAGGCTCAGATCCGTCTTATGGAGAAGCTCAAGAACCATCATGGCCGCAACTCAGTGCTCGTGCTCCGTCCTGCCGATGCTGAGGAGACAACAATAGCTTGGAAATTAGCTATGGAGAATGTGTACACTCCCACAGCGCTTATCCTTTCACGTCAGAACATCACAAATCTCCCTGCCGGCAACGATTATTCATTGGTAGAGAAGGGTGGCTACATAGTAGCCGGCTCTGATGAGAACCCCGATGTGGTGCTTGTGGCAACAGGTTCTGAGGTTGCAACTTTGGTTGACGGTGCCAAGAAGCTTCGTGAAGATGGCATCAAGGTGCGCATCGTATCAGTTCCTTCAGAGGGACTTTTCCGTACTCAGCCTGTAGCGTATCAGCTTGAGGTTCTTCCGAAGGATGTGAAGAAATTCGGTCTCACCGCCGGTCTTCCCGTCAACCTCCTCGGTCTTGTAGGCACTGACGGTAAGATCTGGGGCCTGGAGTCATTTGGCTTCTCTGCTCCTTACAAGGTGCTTGATGAGAAACTTGGCTTCACAGCCGACAACGTTTACAATCAGGTGAAGTCGATGTTCTAATCGGAACTTCATACTTCATACCCTATAAGCCGGCGGGTAGACCGTCTGCGTGGCTCTACCGCCGGCTTTTCTAATTATTTTTCGCCATTTCCGGCTGCTATGCAATAATCTTTTTTCATAACCCATATTTTTTCAGACATCTGCAATATTATTCCATTCGGCACGATGCGGTGTAATTGATATTGCGGCCTTAACCATACTTTTCATGTACTTATTAGGATACGACATAGGCAGTTCATCAGTAAAGGCAGCCATAGTGGATGCTGCCACAGGAAAATGTGTGGCTTCCGATTTCTTTCCGAAGAATGAGGCTCCCATAAAAGCTCTCCGTCAGGGTTGGGCGGAACAGGATCCCGAAAACTGGTGGAAATACCTCAAAGAGGCTACCTCTTCGGTGTTGGCTGAAAGCGGGGTAGACCCTAAAGATATTAAGGCCATCGGCATCAGTTATCAGATGCATGGTCTCGTGGCTATTGACCACGACCGCAATGTCTTGCGCGATGCCATAATCTGGTGTGATTCTCGCGGTGTGCCTTATGGCGAGAAGGCATTCAAGGAACTTGGGTCTGATGTTTGTCTGCCTCGACTGCTTAACTCTCCCGGTAATTTCACGGCTTCCAAACTTCGTTGGCTTAAGGAGGAGGAACCGGAGATATTTGAGAAAATCTACAAGGTAATGCTTCCGGGTGATTATATCGCCATGCGTCTTACCGATGAGATATGCACAAATCCTGAGGGACTCTCTGAATACATGCTTTGGGATTTCCAAGAGAATGCTCCTGCCACCTTCCTTATGGCTTATTTTGGCTATGAGCCGGAGATTTTCCCGGAAGTTAAACCTACTTTCTCCGAGCAGGGACGCCTTACCGAGAAAGCAGCACGTGAACTTGGGCTTGCCGCCGGCACACCGGTGACTTACCGTGCCGGTGATCAGCCTAACAATGCTCTGTCGCTTAATGTGTTCAATCCTGGAGAGGTGGCTTCCACAGCCGGAACGTCGGGTGTGGTCTATGGCATTAACGGCACTGTTGATTATGATCCTCGCTCACGTGTGAATAATTTTGCCCATGTGAACCATACAGGTGACCAGACACGTATCGGCGTTATGACCTGCATCAATGGCACAGGCATTCTTAACACTTGGATTAAACGCAATGTGGCTCCTGAAGGAGTAAGCTATGCCGAGATGAACGAATTGGCAGCCAAGGTGCCGGTTGGCAGTCAGGGAGTGACTATACTTCCTTTTGGCAACGGTGCGGAGCGTGTGTTGGAAAACCGTCAGATTGAATGTTCCATCCACGGTATCAATTTCAATATCCATAACCGCAACCATATCATGCGTGCAGCTCAGGAGGGTATAGTATTCTCCTTCATGTACGGTATGGAGATTATGGAGTCGATAGGAATGGACATTAAGCGTATACATGCCGGAAAAGCAAATATGTTCCTTAGTCCCATCTTCCGTGACACCCTCGCTTCAGTGTCGGGTGCTACCATCGACCTAATCGACACCGACGGCGCTGCCGGTGCAGCCAAGGGAGCCGGAATAGGAGCCGGAATATATGCTGACAATAACGAGGCTTTCGGATCGCTGAAAGTGCTTGAGGTGATAGAGCCGGCAGCCGACCGCACTCCTTATCTTGAGGCTTACGCACGTTGGAAACAGATTCTTGAAAACGTGCTCTCAGCCAAAGCCTGACCCTCTCCTCTCCACATAAATCTAAATCTCTTTTTCCATAAACTATAAACCATAAACTAAATACAAAGAATGGCTAATAAAGAATACTTTCCCCAAATAGGGAAAATCAAATTCGAAGGAACATCTTCCTACAATCCTCTCGCTTATCGTTACTATGACGCTGAGAAACTCGTGCTTGGCAAACCTATGAAAGAGTGGCTCAAGTTTGCTATGGCTTGGTGGCACACCCTCTGCGCTGAGGGTGGCGACCAGTTTGGCGGCGGCACAAAGAAATTCCCTTGGAATGTAGGTGAGAACGCTATAGAAATCGCCAAGAACAAGGTAGACGCCGGCTTCGAGATTATGGAGAAACTCGGTATCGAGTATTTCTGCTTCCATGATGTAGACCTCGTTGATGAGGGTGCCAATGTTGAGGAATATGAGGCTAATCTCAAGGAAGTGGTTGCCTATATCAAGGAGAAGATGCAGGGTACAAACATCAAGAATCTCTGGGGCACAGCTAATGTATTCGGTCATGCACGCTATATGAACGGCGCTGCTACAAATCCTGACTTCGACGTGGTGGCTCGCGCTGCCGTTCAGATCAAGAACGCTATCGACGCTACAATTGAACTCGGCGGTCAGAACTACGTGTTCTGGGGTGGTCGTGAGGGCTATATGAGCCTTCTCAATACTGACCAGAAGCGTGAGAAAGAGCATCTGGCAACTATGCTCACAATGGCTCGCGACTATGCACGCAGCAAAGGCTTCACCGGCACATTCCTTATCGAGCCGAAGCCTATGGAGCCGTCAAAGCACCAGTATGATGTAGACACTGAGACAGTGATCGGTTTCCTCAAAGCTCACGGTCTTGAGAAAGACTTCAAGGTGAATATCGAGGTTAACCACGCTACTCTCGCCGGCCACACTTTCGAGCATGAGCTTGCAGTGGCTGTAGACAACGGCATGCTTGGTTCTATCGACGCTAACCGTGGTGACTATCAGAACGGTTGGGATACTGACCAGTTCCCCATCGATAACTATGAGCTTACCCAGGCTATGATGCAGATTATCCGCAACGGTGGCCTCGGCAACGGCGGTACAAACTTCGATGCCAAGACTCGTCGTAACTCAACTGACCTTGAGGATATCTTCATCGCTCACATCGCAGGTATGGACGCTATGGCACGTGCTCTCGAATGTGCAGCCAATGTGCTTGAGAAATCTCCCTATAAGAAGATGCTCGCCGACCGCTACGCTTCTTTCGACAAGGGTGAGGGCAAGGAATTCGAGGAAGGCAAGCTCACTCTTGAGCAGCTCGCAGAGATCGGTAAGAAGATTAATGAACCGGCTCAGACTTCCGGCAAGCAGGAGCTTTACGAGGCTATCGTCAATATGTATGCCTAAGCTCATGCTTTAGTTTAAAGGTTTCATAAACATCATTAATACGACACAGGCTCCTCCGGGTCGAATCCGCGTAGGAGCCTGTGGCTTTTATTAATCAAATAACCCAAAACTTAACGTTTCATCATGAATACTCAGGAAAACGGCAGTAAGATATATCTTTACAGTATAGTCTGTGTGGCTGTGCTTGGAGGTCTCCTTTTCGGCTACGACACTGCGGTGATTTCAGGAGCTGAGAAAGGTCTGCAAGCGTTCTTCTTAGGGTCGAAGGATTTTGTCTATACCGATGTCATCCATGGTATGACCTCCTCCAGCGCACTTTTAGGATGTATCATCGGCAGTGCCATATCAGGTATCTTGGCTTCCGGACTTGGACGTAAGAAATCACTCTTCATAGCCGGTGTGCTATTCTTCCTCTCCGCTCTCGGCTCCTACAATCCGGAATTCTTTTTCTTTGACTATGGGCAGCCCACACTTGGATTGCTTATTGGCTTCAATTTCTACCGTATACTCGGTGGAGTCGGAGTAGGTTTGGCTTCAGCCATCTGCCCGATGTATATTGCGGAGGTGGCTCCTTCCAATATACGAGGTACACTTGTGTCGTGGAACCAGTTTGCCATCATCTTCGGTCAGCTCGTGGTCTATTTTGTTAACTTCCTTATTCTCGGTGACCATACCAATCCTATTATCGAGCGTATCGGCGAGACGCTGTATCAGGTGAATCCCGCTTCCGATCCCTGGACCATCCAGACAGGTTGGCGTTATATGTTTGGCTCGGAGGGTATCGTGGCATTGGCATTTACCATACTTGTATGCTTTGTGCCTGAGTCTCCTCGCTATCTTGCCCTTATCGGACAGGATCAGAAGGCTCTTGCAGTGCTTACCCATATCAACGGCTCTAAGGCTAAGGAAATTCTGCACGAGATAAAGAATACTGTCAGCGTCAAGAGCGAGAAGCTTTTCTCATTCGGTGTGATGGTGATTTTCGTAGGTGTGATGCTTTCGGTATTCCAGCAGGCAGTAGGTATCAATGCTGTTCTCTACTATGCTCCGCGTATTTTCGACTCGATGGGTATGGGTAATCCTATGGTGCAGACTGTCATTATGGGTATTGTCAATATACTCTTTACACTTGTGGCAGTGTTTACTGTTGAGAAATGGGGAAGAAAGCCCTTGCTCATCTGGGGTTCTTTTGGTATGGCGATAGGCGCTTTCGGCGTGGCTGCTTCCAATATCTTTGCGGTACATCCTTTGTTCCCCGTTGTGTCCATCATGGTCTATTCAGCTTCGTTTATGTTCTCGTGGGGTCCGATTTGCTGGGTATTAATTTCTGAGATTTTCCCCAATACTATCCGAAGCGCGGCTGTGGCAATAGCTGTGGCATTCCAATGGATTTTCAATTTCATTGTTTCGTCTACATTTGTGCCTATGTACAATATGCGTGCGGGAGATATGGGCGAGAGCTTCGGTCATGTCTTTGTGTATGCTCTCTATGGCGTGATATGCGTCATTGCGGCATGGTTTGTATTTAGTCTTGTGCCTGAGACCAAAGGTAAGACGCTCGAAGAGATGTCGGCTTATTGGCGTAAACGTGACTCCAAATAACAATTTTCTCAGGAATATAATCACAGATACGACCGGAGTGCTTTGTGGGCATGTCCGGTCGTATCTACGTATTGTAAGTTAGGTGGCTGATAAGGTCGAATTAGAGATAGAGAAAAATGGACTCGTCTTTTCTTTAAAATTTTGATATGGGTTTAGAAGCAGAATTAAATACGGTGATGAAGTAAAAACCACTTCATCAGATGGGAGATATGCAAGTGCAAAGATAGAGAATCTTTTCATTATCAAAAACCGCTAAAATTGCTTTTCGTGTCCAGAAGGTACATAAGTGGTGACAAGTGGGCGAAATTTAATGCTGACAAGCAAAAAATCTTTGATTGTATAAGGTGGGGAATAGATTGATATGATTGTATTTAAGATAAATATTGCTTACCTTTGCAAAGTGAAATCGATATATGCGATTAAAATCAAAAATGTGATTGAAACTAATACAATTCTGTCAACTTGAAATTGGATGAAGCTGTCAATTCTTCTTTTCCGAATGTTGCCTTTCATAGTCGCCGGTTTGATTATCGGCGGTGTGATGTCATGTGGGTCCGGTGCTAAAGCTGACTATGATGATGCCGGAATTGCTGAGATAAATGATTCTTTGCGTCGGGGGAATTTAAAGGATGCCATACGCTTGACCGACAGACTCAAGGAAGAGGCACTTTCACGAGGTGATTCTGAGATATGGAGTGCAGCTATGGTGCAGCAGGGTGTCAATGCTTATTATCAGGGAAAGCCTGAACTTGTCCTTGCCTCAGCTGATTCTGCCTTGATATGGTTGGAACGTCAGGAACATACTCCTGAGATGGCACGTGTGCTTGCCAAGGCATATCAGACCCGAGGGGCTTACTATGATCAATTCAGTTTTAATCCGGATTCTACCGCCAAATACCTGCGCCTTTCCGTAGACAACGTGGAGCTTTCTGGTATACGCGCTGACTTGCCTCAAGCTTATGCCAACTATGCCAATGCCTTGAGAATGGGAGCGGCACTCGACAGCGCAGCGGTGTATTATCATAGAGCTATTACTGTGGCTGATTCTTTGGATCTGGAGCCGGTGCATTATATCCCGCTATATAATGGCATAGCTTCCGTGCTTACGGATATGCGTGATTTCGATAATAGTGCCATATGGTGGGAGAAGTCGATGAGTATCCTCGGAGAGATGAACCAGTTTGATAAGTTTAACACTCTCACAGGTTATGGCAACGACTTTTATTATCGTGAGGACTATGCCGGAGCAAATAATATATTCGGAATGTTGAGAAGTATGCTTGACTCTGTGCCTGAATCCAAATGGGAGAGAATGTTTACGGATGTGAACCTTGCCGATACCTATATACGGCTCGGACGGACACGAGAAGCTTCTGACATACTTGATTCTACCGCACGTTATTTTTCTGTAGTGCAGCCTAATCCGGTTGTGAAGTCGTATATCCATACCCTACAGATGCGTGCAGCTTTAGAAACTAACGACATTGAATGGGCAAATTATCTTGCCAAAATGTATCCGGCTTCAGATTCTTTGAGACTTGAACAGCTATTGGCACGTCTACAGGTGCTTGAGGAGCTTTACAGCCGCACCGGTAATTACAAATTGGCATATGAGATGCAGACTCGATATGACCATCTCAACGATTCGTTAAGATCATATAAGCTTAAGCAGCAGATATCTACTCTCAATGCCATGTATCAACGCGATAAACGAATCCTCAATCTTGAGGCGGGAAACACGCGGCAACAAGCGCGTATATTCAGATTGCTTGCCGTGGTGGCTTTGTCGCTGGTAGTGATTGTGGGGTTGATATTATGGATTGTGTTGAAAAGAGGACGCAATCTTCGCCGGGAGGAGAGGATGATGCGGAAGATTGTATCTTTGCGTGAAGAAAATCTGCGTAACCGCGTCACCCCACATTTTATATATAATGCTCTGAATCACGAACTCATTAATGCCGGCAACGGCAAGCCCTCCCATCTTGATTCGCTGGTTCATCTTATACGTCGCCAACAATTCGTGGCATCTGAAATTCTCATACCCTTTGCCGATGAGCTGGCTTTCGTAGATGATTATATACGCATTATCGGTGATAATGGTCGCGACTCTCTCGACTATGACTATAATATAGACTCCGGACTGACTCCCGATTTCCTTTTCCCCTCTATGGCACTTCAGATTTTGGTGGAGAATGCTTTCAAGCACGGCTTCAGTACACTGGCTCCTGGCGAGGAAAGGGTCTTGAATATTTCCGTGACGCGAGTTGATGAGGAGAGAATATCGGTAACTGTATTTAATAACAGCGGGACCGTACCGGCTACCGCTGAGAGTGGAGGTACCGGTCTGCGTGTGCTTGTGGAGACTATACGTCTTATCAATGAGCGTAATCGGGAGAAGACTGAATTTACAATAAACACGGCCTCTGAATGTGAAGGACGCACAGGATGTAGAGCCATAATCACTATACCCTTGTCTCTCAAACAATGATGACTGATCAGAACATATCGAAAATTAAAGTTGTGATAGTGGACGACGATATTCCCAGCGCACAGCTTTTGGCGAAGTCTTTGTCGGAACGCGAGGATATAACACTCTGTGGAGTGGCTGAAACTCTTGCGGAAGGGGAGAGGCTTGTTAAGCTTCATACCCCTGATTTGCTGTTTCTCGATATGGAATTTCCCGACTCAAACGGGTTGGATTGGTATGAAGGTTCCAACCTCCCGGCAAATACCAAAGTCGTTTTTCACACTTGCTATCGACGTTACATACACGATGCGCTTTCGTTGAAGGTGTTTGATTTTCTTCTCAAACCTTTTGATGCAGGCGATCTTGATGTCATATTACGCCGCTTCAAAAACCTGCCTGCTGAGAACAGGAACGTAGGGAATAACAATGAGTTCGGAGGACGTTTCATGGAGAGGATGCCCATGGGTGGCGGTCAGGCTCGTCCGCTTGCGATAACTTCGGTGATTAATTCCAAGATTATCGTTAATCCGGCTGATATCGTATACTTCCGCTACATCTCTGAACGTAAGATTTGGGAATGTGTGTTTTCTAATTTGAAACGGATCATATTGAAACGTCAGACTACCGCAGAAACCATCCTTGGCTATGGACCCGATTTTGTGCGTACCCATAAGCATTTCATAGTGAATATGCGCTATGTCGGAATTATCTCCGGTAATGACTGTATTCTTCTCCCGCCACTTGATTCTATTACAGAGATAAAAATCTCCAAGTCATACCGTCGTGATTTGATGGATCGCTTTTACGACATCTGAGAGTTGTTTTATCTCACGCTTCTGGTTAAGGTTTTGTTTTTCAGCGGTGACCCGACTGAATGATAACACTGTGCGACAGTGATGTTACAAATATAAATGAATATGAGCCAAGTTTGAATGGCGTTATATAGTTCTTATAATTAACTTTGCATCGGGTGAATATATGGAGTGTTTCTTTAACTTTATTCACCCGCATATTATTTATTTTTGATAACCCAAACATCAGATGAAAAGATTCCACACCCTCTTGTCGGCTCTTCTCCTGTCAGGCACAGGCTTTACAACTATAGCCCAGAATCCGATTTCTCAAACTGAATTCACAGCCGATCCGGCTCCGTTGGTGATTGGCGATACATTATATCTCTATACGGGTCATGACGAATGGGAGGCAACTCCGGAGCAATTCGTTATGAAGGATTATTTATGCTTTACCACTACGGATATGGTGAATTGGACTCACCATGCCCCCATCTTCAATATCTCTCTTTTCGGAGAGAATGAAAATGCCAACGCCTCACAGATGGCTTATAGAAACGGTAAATTCTATTTCTACCCCTCCACGAGCGGTGTGCCTGTGCTTGTCTCTGATTCTCCTTACGGACCCTTTACAAATCCATTGGGTGGAAAAAACCAGCTGACATATGCTCAGGACACCAACTTCAGCGGTCACGGCTGGGAAGATATTGACCCTACAGTCTTGATAGATGACGATGGTCAGGCATATCTTTATTGGGGCAACAATGCTCTTTATGCCGTGAAGCTTAATGAAGATATGATAAGCTATGACGGAGAGATCACAGCCTTTGACATATACGACAAGGATATGTTTGGCGAAGACTATGAGGAGGCTCCCTGGCTCGCGAAGCGTGGCGACAAATACTATCTTCTGTATGCCTCACATTGTCCGGAGGACACCGATTGGGCATGGGCAGACAGTCCTATGGGTCCATGGAAATATGGAGGCAGAGTGATGCGTGCCTTTGAACACGGGGGTATGGGAAATCACACCGGTATAGCTGAATTTAAGGGACAATGGTATTTCTTCTATATGGATGAGGGTTTGCCCGATGCCCATAGCCGCCGTCGCACAGCAAGTGTCGTGCCATTCAATTTCGAGCCTGACGGAAAGATACCCTATATCCATCACGACAAACGTGGCGTGTTGAAGAGTGTGTCGCCGCTCAATCCTTATGTGCGTCAGCAGGGTGAGACAATCGCCTGGGAAGAGGGTATAGGCATAGGTTACGATAACGTGTATAGTGTGTATGTGAATAATGTTGATCCGGGCGATTGGATTAAGGTTAGGGAAGTGAATTTCAAGGATGGTGCCAAGACTTTTACAGCCCGTACTCGTGGAAATAATCCTTCAGCTGCTATCGAGGTACGTCTTGACGCTCCCAACGGGGAATTGCTTGGCATACTTAATTGCGGCTCCTCTAAAGATTGGAAAGATACCAAATGCGATATAAAAAAGCGCGACGGCATCCACGACCTCTACTTTGTCTTTTCCGGTGACGGCTCTGACCTGATGGATTTCGACAGTTGGATATTTTCCGAATAAATTCCTGTCTTGCGGATTGGTCATACGTAAATCTGAAAGTTATAATAACAAGCAAAACTATAAGATTAACAACAAGCTTAGGATGTCTGTAACTTGGAAGCGTTTTGTAGAAATTGTATTAACCTTAGGAGCTTTTATACTCTTACCAAGCCTTGTATGTGCCGGTAATGCCATCTCGGCGAATAGTAGTATATCAGGAAGTTTGGCAGATTTCGGGATTAATAATGCCGATACGGTATTAGCTCTTGATTGCAATGAATTCTTCACTGATCCGAAGACAGTATTGTTTTATGCCGATTTCCGTAAAGAACTTGATTTGTCTTTCGATGTGAAGCTTAACACCAATATTACCGAGCAGGTTTTTCTCTGTAAGGAGGGAAATCGGGATAATCCTTCTGCCGGTATTATGGTTGGTTTTGATCCGGGTCCGGAAAAGATATTTGCGGAGATATGTGATGCCGACGGTCAGCCTCACCGTATTTGGGCAGGTGATAAGGTTGAACTTGGAAAGTGGATGAATGTTAGGGTGAAAGGGAATGCTGATTCTGAATGTCAAAATTCAACGCTGACTCTTTCGGTTTCTGAACTCAGCGATCCTTCTGAGCCTTCTGTCACTTCGGCAGGCTTAATATCAGACGGTAAGGTTGGAAGTGTGTCTTATTCGGGCCCTGTGATGCCGTTGGCAGCGAGTCGTTGGGTTATAGGTAGAGGTTATCCCGGTGGCTTTCCCAATTCCTTGCAAGTGAGAAGAGGTGAGTTGCGCAACCTTACTATAAATGGGGTGGGGCGTGAGCGAAAAGATGGTCAGAATCCCATTTTCACCGATCGTCTAACTGCTGACCCTGCTTGTACGGTAATCGGCGACCGTCTGTATGCTTTTGTCGGTGAAGATTGTGCCGATCCGGACGGGTGGTTTAATATGCCTCATTGGGTGGCATACTCCACTTCCGATATGAAAAATTGGGAATGTCACGGAGTGGTGCTGAAAGCTTCCGATTTCCCCTATGCCAATCCTTACGGTGCGTGGGCAGGACAGGTGGTTGAGCGTAACGGGAAATACTATTATTATGTTACTCTCGATGATACCCGCAACGGGCGTCACGCCATAGATGTCGCGGTGGCAGATAGTCCTACCGGTCCCTATATTCCGGCACGTCTTGACCGCGAGCCCCTTATCACAGATGATATAACTCCGGATTCCCACCGTTTTAATGCTGACATTGACCCTACTGTGCTGATTGACGATGATGGTCAGGCTTGGATAGCGTGGGGCAACGGCGATTTCTATCTTTCGCGACTCAAAGATAATATGATTGAACTTGAAGGAGAGGTTATGCATATGGGTATGCGGAATGTGTCGGAGGGTCCGTGGCTTTTCAAGCGCAACGGCATCTACTATAATGTCCATGCCGCAGACGCACCCGGTGTGCAGCCGGAGCAGTTGGCATACTCAATGGCAGATTCTATAATAGGTCCATGGAGATATGGTGGATTGGTGACCGGTCCGGCAAAATTCGGTTTTACAATTCATCCATCAGTAAACGAATTTAACGGCAAATGGTATCTTTTCTATCACGATGGCTCCTATATGCACGATGGTCAGCCGGGAGGTGACTGCCGCCGCCAAGTTTGTGTTGAGGAGCTGCACTTTGACGAATCCGGCAATATCCTGCCTATTACTCTCACTGAATCCGGTCTCTCCAAATAATCTGTCTCTCCAAATAATTTGTCTTTCGAATAATCCGGTCTCTCCGAATAAAAAGATTGGAATTTAGAAAAATTATTTGTGGGTGAGTGAACCTTTTCCGTAAGAGTGATGTTTTAATATCAGAAAGCACGATAGATGTAGCGATTACATGATAAGGCTTTCAGATGCGTGATTAGATGTTAGTCAGTATCGGAAATTGTTTCATGATGTTAGGTTAGTTTAAAAAGTATTATGGAAAAAGTAAGCGACCGATGAGAATCGGTCGCTTGCTTTTAGTCCTGTTCAATGTAATTATCTTTAATAAAATTTTCTATGTAGGGATATAGATGTCTATTATCTTCTTATTTGCGATGTTGTCTTAGCCGATTACCCATTTGCTGCCGGGGATGAAGGAGATTAGCCGGGCAGTTATGTAGCAGCAGATGAAAGTGGGGATGGCAATGGCGGGAATAGCGGCAACTGTGGGTAATGGATAATACACCTTGAAGATTGTTACCCACAAACCGAGCCAGAAGATGTGCATAAGATATATGCCGTAGCTTAACTTCGAGGCTCGGGTAAGGATTGCGGGAGCTTTAGTGGCAGTGATGCAGGTGAAGAGGAGGAATGCACCGGTAGTGAGGACAACTACATTGATTGTGCAGAAAGCCCATCCAATCTCAAGCACGGGAGTTTCAATCAGTTCACCGGGGATAGCCTGAACATAGAATGAATAGATGGTTGCCAACGCTCCGATAATCAGTAAGGGTAAACCCACTTTGAAACGTGTCTGTCTATCCCAAGTAAGATGCACACGGATATAGTGAGCAAGAACCAAATAGCCAAGATAACCTGAGAAATACCATAGCAGATGGTATTCATTCCAGAAACATTGTCCCCAAATCTCTCCCCAATTGTGGGTCATATAAGGCATACAAGTAGAGATGAGGAAGAGCAGGATAAAGAAACGCTCCTCCTTAGCTGTGGCTTTTGAGAGCCACGGCGATATGATAGGAATGAAAAGATAGATACTAATAAGGGGATACATAAACCAGAGATGACCGGCAGCCGTGGGGAAATTCAACAGAATCCTCGAAAGGTCCTTAACAGATGTCACGGGCGAGATTTGTCCCCATAGCATAGGAAGGGTGCTATATAAAAGAAGAAATATGAAGAAAGGGGGTAGGATATGAGTAAAGCGTCGTTTGTAGAATTTGCCCATGGTCATATGGTCGGGCATCGGAGCGAGGAGGTAGGCGGAGACAATAAAGAAGAGGGGCACTGCCATTCGTGAAAAACCGTCGTAAATGGATACCCATA
The DNA here is from genome assembly GCA_947174225.1 of uncultured Porphyromonadaceae bacterium. Lineage (GTDB taxonomy): Bacteria > Bacteroidota > Bacteroidia > Bacteroidales > Muribaculaceae > Lepagella. The sequence goes on from CAMWIF010000002.1 coordinate 25,629, forward strand.
GTCGGTCAGCTTCATTTAGGAGGAGAGAGACGGGCCCTGCCATATCGGATTCACCGCCGGCACCATAATAGTTTTCGCTTGCGTGTACGAGAATCACAAGGAAGCAAGCAAACACGCGCAGGTAGTCGAGGAATACGATTCTACCTTTTGAATCAGTCGGGTTAGTTTGATTATACATATATTTCTATATTAATTATTTGATTTGGCGGAGTATTACCGCATTGTTGTCGGAAGATGGCAGGAATGCTTTTCCATTACGAACTATGCCTTCGTTGCCTGAATAAAGATCAACCACTTTCTCACCATTTTCTATGTAACCTCCTGTAGATATACCGGATACAAAATCAGGTTTTACAGCAATGAGAGTAAGGTCGTCCATATATATTCTTACACAAGTGTGTTGATCAAGGGTAACTTGTCTTCCTTTACCAATGGATGGGTGTGTTTGACGGATTTTTCCAAGTTTCTGGAAATGCATCAGTGAAATCGAATCAATCTTATTCCAATTCATATCTGAACGAAACGCTTGATTACTATCGACATTTAGTCGGGCATCGCTCAACTTGCGTCCGGTCTCATCGCCATAGAAAATCTGTGCTATACCCGGAGCCAATAAAAGTGAAGTTGCGCAATCAACCCAAGATGCTATCCACGCAATAATATACTCGATAGGGCTGTAATCCCGGTTGGCTCTTAACTTTGCCGCCGATGGATTTGTCCATTTCTCATTTCTATTCCCCTCCTTTTCCCATTTCCGATGCAGAAATTCCGGAATGTTTTCAATGTCATTATTTTCATCTTTGAAATCAGGCATACCGTAGAGCGTGGCTTCAAGGGGATTGTTCTCGTCCCATTGCTCATCAGGCATACGTATCCATCCACGTCCGTACCAGCCGTCCCAATTCAAGCGAGTTTCATAGAACACGTCATAATTCCATTCCCGGATGTGTTGTGCCGCTTCTTTCTCGGTTAGACCTGTATCTGTAAATCCCAGTTGCACGGCATCCAGGAGTGTAGGATAGCCCGGATCATTAAGATTTGCTCCAAGCATAACCCTGATTCCTTGGGAATGAAGGGTATCTATAAGAGTTCTAAACTCTTCCACTGTACCGTAGTTTTTATCTGTTTGGGTATAATCGAGTGGGTAATAGCCATAGTGGGGAAAGTCATTGACTGCTCCGCTGCCTGACATCCACCCATGTATCTGTTCATATACGTCTGTCATCCAAACCACATCCACTCCCATATCCTTAAAATATCCTTCTTGGGCTTTTCGTAGAAGCCCTTGAAAATCTCCACCGTGGAAGGTGGCGGCGTTAAGTTGTTCGGAGCCGTAATCAACTATACGACCGTAATTTATATCATTAGAGGAGTCGCCATTACAGAAACGATCTGTAATGAGGAAATAAACAGTAGCTTTAGCCCAATCAAACTGAGGTCTGTGGTCGGCTTGTTGCGCCATTGATAGCACAGACAGGAGAGAAAGGATAATTAAAATAGATGGTTTCATAATCTTTTTTTCTGCAAAATTACTTTCTCTCAGTTATCTCGGCAATACTGATTTCTAACCATTAGGTTTAGATAAGCCGCATGGCTATGGCAGCACTGACGGCTTCTGGTGAAGTGTTAACGCTTAGTTTTTCAAGAATATTCTGGCGATGCCGATTCACGGTGTTGAGACTTATGCCGAGTTTATCGGCAATCTGCTTACTCAGGTTCCCAGCTTTTATAAGTAACAGAATCTCTTTTTCCCGGTCTGTAAGAATGTGTTTTCTGTTTTCAGTAAAAAACAACTCTTGCGTCTTTCCTGTAAAGGTATTGATAATACAAGCTTTAATGCCGGAAGAGGGATGTTGTAAGGGAGACAAGTCATAACAGCATAGTATAAGCCACATTTTTCCCGCTGGAGATAAACGTAGAATCCGTGTACTGTTGTCGAACCATTTGTATTTTCCATCTTTATCCTTAATTCTTATGGTGCAGGTGGCTTTGTAGTGTAGTTTTTCTTGGATGGTAAGTTTGTCAAGTCTGCGGAATAGTTCAAATTCCAACATACGTTTTTCCACTAAATCCTCAGGATGGAGACGTTCATATATAATATCCTCATCGCTTGAATTAAGCCGATAGTATCCCTTTTTACTTGTTGGAATACCTAATAAATCCCCTATAAAACCGGGAAAGAGGAAGCTGCTATCGTTGGAAGCATCTGTAATAATGGCGCAGACTTTAGAAATTTCCACTAAACTCTGTATTGTTCTTTTGTCTGCTTCCAGTTCTGCGTCAGGAA
>CAMWIF010000003.1 GCA_947174225.1 uncultured Porphyromonadaceae bacterium
TCACTGCATCTGCAACAGACGGTCGATAATATGACGGTCGTTGCTCAGACGCGGCACCTTTCGCTGACCACCCAGCTTATGACTGCCCGCGCTCTTCAGCCAATCGTCGAAAAGACCGTGACGTGCGGAGATTATCTGGGGGCCCTCAAGGAAAATCGACTTGCTACGCTTTGCGTCGTAATCGGAGTTAAGGCGACGCAGTTCTTCATCGAGCACTTTGGCAAACTCCTCAACATCCGCAGGACGGTTGCCCCATTCAATCACCCATTGATGCCGTCCTTTCTTACCCCTTGCAGCATATAACGGAGCAGCCGTATAATTAAGTATTGAGGCACCGCAACGGTCGCAAGCTATAGCCATAGCTCTCTCGGCATTGTCCTCCATCAACTCCTCTCCGAACGCATTGATAAAGCTCTTCGTACGTCCGGCTATACGTATCTTAACCGGGGAGGTCTGGGTAACACGGACTGTATCACCAAGATGGTAACGCCAAAGTCCGTTGCTTGAAGAGATCACCAGTTCATACACTTCACCCGGCGTAAGCTCCCACAATGCCAAGGGTGTACGGTCGTCTCCCTCAACAGGAATGAACTCATAGAAGACATCCCTGTCGATGATCAGAAGCATCGACGGATCAGACAAATCATTTTGCACGCCAAAGAAGCCTTCCGATGCGTTATAGGTTTCCAGGAAATGCATCTTCTTCGGATCAGTAAGGCGTTTATACTCGTCGCGGTAAGGCTCGAAAGAGATACCGCCGTGAAAGAAAACCTCCAAGTTCGGCCATACGTCGGAGAGCTTCTCCACCCCCTTTGCCTCTATAATCTTACGTATAACTGTAAGGAACCACGACGGAACGCCGGATATATTAGTCACATTGCTGTCTTTAGCAGCTTTCACAAGAGCCGGAAGCTTAGTTTCCCAATCAGGCAGGAGAGCTGTCTTTTTATCGGGAATCCTTACATAGTTGGCTACCGGATTAATTCTGCGTATCAAAGTCGCGCTCAGGTCGCCGATATGCACTCCAGGGATATTCAAGCCGAGTGAATTGGCAAACGACCCACCTAAAATGAAAGCCTTACCGTTAAAAAGTTTACTGTCCGGCACTTGACGAAGATAATGTGCCACAGTATCCGAACTTCCACGGTAATGGTTGCCGGCAAGAGAGTCATCCGTAATCGGTATGTATTTCGACTTACCTCCGCTTGTGCCTGACGATTGCGCAAAGTCACGGCAACGCCCCGGCCAAAGGAGATCTCTCTCCCCTTTCACCATACGCATCACCAAAGGGCGCATCTCCTCATACTCAACAGAGGGTACTCTATAACGATAAGCTGACACAAAATCACGCTCCCTTAGAATCGAGGCAAAATCATAACGGCGTCCATACACCGTCTCTCGCCCTCTCTCTAAGAGGCTACGCAGGACATCACGCTGAAGCGAGTCGGAATTTCGGGTCCAGGAGTCAGTCCTTTCGGCCTGTTTCACAAATCCGGGACGTATGAGCGGGGTCAAATCCATTGGTATGTCAGATTTGCATTATCAAAATTCAGAGAAAAATTTGGGTTTGAATACAAGTCCCACACGAAGACGTGAATGGAACTGCTTATAGTCTATAAGATTCTCTCCATATCCATTGTAATATTGGGCATAGAGATTGAGATTCATCTTGTCTGAAACTCGCCAGCTAACCTCCCAAATCGTGTTCATATTGAGATTCCATCCCTGACGCTTAACCCAGGTAAGACCCCATGACCATTCCTTATTAGGAGTGGTCACCATAAGTCCACCTTGATAAATGCCGCAGTAGCGGAGAATGTCTTTGTTGCCTCCGCCATCTATGATCGGAATCCAGAACTTCGCGTGTACCATCAGCCACTCGTCGATAATGGTGGAGCCACATAGCGAAATTTTGTTCCAGCTACGCGATGCGTCGCCGTCACGTCCGTTGCTCTCGTGCTCAAGAAGGAGCGTAAGCTTGCCCATATAGCGGTCTTTGCTGAAAAAAGGCTTCGCCCAACCTATGCCCGGGTTGAAATTGATGTCGCGCATCGGTAGTGACTCTTGGAACACATTCCAAAAGGTCTTCTGGGTATACATCAGAAACAGATAGGAGTTCCAAGGCAACGTTGCTTCCGTGAGGCGAAACATAAACGAAAGCTGAAACTTCACATCGGAGTTGGTGGATGTGGGCTTTGCAAACGGCTGGGTGCCCACAGTGAAGTAATTGTCCTTATATAGACCATAATACGGTCCATAGTCAAGTTCCCTTCTTATGGAATCGACAAACTCTTTCTGGTCAGGCATAGGCACCAGCTGAGCCTTTCCCGAAAGGGGCAACGCAACAAGCAGAAGCAAAATATAGATATAGACGTGATTTTTCATAGTGCAAAATTAATAATTTACCTTTAAATTTGGTTAATAAAATAGGAGGTTGTTGAGTGTTTCTTACTTTTAGGCTATCTTTTCCCTCCTTTTTTAGTAACTTTGCACATAATTTAACAAAATAGCAATGACGCAGACTGACAACGCCGGCCGCCTACAGGAATTGGGCAGCGGTAAAATATGGAAGCTCCTTCTGAAATATAGTCTCCCGGCTGTGGTGGGCACAGTCGTTTCCGCTGTCTATAACATCATAGACTCTATCGTCATAGGTCACGCTATTGACGACCCCAATGTCGTGAGTGGTATAGCCGTGACCTTCCCGGTTATGAACCTTGCCACAGCTCTTGGTATGCTCATCGGAGCCGGCTCTGCCACACGTGTCAGTATAGTCATGGGTCAGAACAACAAACGAGGTGCTGAAATTATCCTCGGCAATTCCGTGCAGCTCACTGTGCTCATCGGCATCACCTATATCACGCTCTTCGCAATTTTCCTTGACCCTATTCTGAGGGTATTCGGTGCCTCCCCCAATTCTCTCCCATATGCAAGGGAATTCCTGCTGTGGGTACTCCCCGGAATGGTGCTTATGAATCTTACCTTCTCCTACAATAATGTTATGCGTGCCACGGGCTATCCGGGCAAAGCGATGTATACCAATATGATCGGTGCTTGTATGAATGCCATTCTTGCTCCGCTGTTCCTCTTCGGATTCCATTGGGGCATTAAGGGCGCGGCTATTGCCACCGACATCTCAATGCTTGTCACCGCTTTCTTCGTAATGAGTCATTTCTTCCAGAAAAAGAGCACTTTGCATTTTGTAAAAGGCACTTTCAAGTTCAATTGGCCCGTAATAAAATCTATCCTCTACATCGGTATGGCTCCATTCCTTATCAATGTGGCAGGTTCTGCTATAAACGCAATCGTCAATAACTCACTCCTATCTTACGGTGGCGACGATGCCATAGCCTCTGTAGTGGTGTTCAACAGGTTCGTCACAATCTTCGTGTTTATCGTAATCGGTATCTGTCAGGGTATGCAGCCGATATTGGGCTACAACTATGGTGCGCGTAAGTTCGATCGTCTGTTCGGCACCCTGCGCCTTGCCATCATCTGTGCCATGGTATTCACCTCTATCGGTAGCCTTATCGGGGCATTGAATCCACGCTTTATCGCAGCGATGTTTATGCAAGACCCGCAACAAATTGAATGTGCTGTCAACTGTCTTAAGATTACAACTATAGGCTTCTGGATCGTAGGATTCCAGATTGTTGGCACCAACTTCTTCCAGAGCCTTGGTATGGCAGGTAAAGCGGTATTCCTCTCCCTTACACGTCAGATAATATTTATGATTCCACTCCTTCTTATCCTGCCCCACTATTACGGACTGAACGGTGTATGGAGCTGCTACCCGATATGCGACGTGGTTGCCTCTATAGTAACTGCGTTTATGTTAGTATGGCAGATTAGAAAGATTAAACGTTCACCCCTCCCACAAAAAGAGATAGCGTAAGCATCACAACTTATTGATTTATGAACTTCGACATAAACATCGACCCATTAGTGTGGATATGCCTCGCTGTGGCAGCCTTGGCATCATTACTTGCTTTCTGGACACGTTTTATCCCCATATGGTATGCCGGCTCCGCAGTAGATACAACTACCTATGATTCTGACTCCGACTCCGATTCTGAGGAGGCGTCTGAAGATCAAGGAGAGCCGGAGTATGAAACGGCACAAGAGGAAAAAGAGGCTGAGGTAGCTACGGTGAATGAGGATTCAAATGAGTCCGAAGACATCCAAACGATCACGGAAGAACCACCTGCCATTGACGACAAATCGGCATCCAATGTAGAGAGCTATCCAAAACTCTCTGTGATAGTTTATGCCTATACTGAATTTGAAGAGACGAAAAAGTATCTTGAGATGCTCATGTCGCAAGATTATCCTAACTTTGAGGTGATTCTCATAAACGAAGGCAGTGCTGACACTCTTGGCATACTTCAAGAAAGAATGGGCAACCAATACGACAATCTTTATATCACTTTCATACCTCATGACGCACATAATCTGAGCCGCCGTAAACTGGCATATACTATCGGTATGAAAGCGGCAAGCGGAGAGATAGCACTTACCACAGCCTCCAATTGTCTTATCCCCTCTCGCAGATGGCTCTCCGAGATGATGCTTCCATTTGTCGAAGACGGCACTATCGACATAGTATTAGGATATTCCCATATCGACTTCCGTGAGCTTCGTGGTGCCGGGAAATGGTACCGTCAGATGGATGCAACCCTGACGGCTTGCCAATGGATAGGATCGGCACAGATGGGAAAGCCCTATCGTGGCGACTGCTTTAACCTTGCCTATCGCCGAGAACTTTTCTTCCAGCAGAAAGGTTACTCACGCACAATTCATCTCGTCAATGGTGATGACGATATTTTCCTCACCCCTATAATGGACGGTTATAACACCGCCGTAGCTATATCCCCCGACACTATCCTCACCACAGAATGGGATGAGGTGGCTAACCGTGTCTTGGCATCTACAAAGGAGCGTTATCAATTTACATCACAACTCCTGCCACAGACCCCGTTTATACGTGCCGGAATCGGTTCACTGATGCAGTGGCTTATTCTCCTGTCTGCCGTCGGAGCAGCTCTTGCTGCCTTGCCCTCATATTTAGGCATAATAATAGCTGCGGTGTTCCTGATAATCGTATGGACGAGTGAAATCCTCATCTATCGCAGGGCAGCCCGTCGTTTGGAGTCAATCTGCCTATGGTGGTCATTCCCCTTTTTCCTCCTTTGGCTTCCCATCGGCAACTTTATCTTCAAGACTCGCCGACGCTCACAACGTCGCAAAAACTACACCTTCGCCTAAAAAATAAAAGGTATCCGGCATTTGACCGGATACCTTTAAATCATTTATTGTTATATTACCACCGTAAGAATTTATGCTCCAACAGTTATTTGGCAGCCCGTATATACGTGCGGTATAGGCAGCCGTGCCGTTGATATACAGTGTGCAGACAGAGTTATCGGTCAGCATAGTGATACGATATACATTATCTTCAGGGGTGTCAAATAAATAGCCTTCACCACCATTTATCAGTCCGATACCTGCCTCACCCTCCTGTGCAAAGTTTACCATACGTTTACCATCACCTTGAGGAGCCACTATCAAGGTATAATATTGGTCGGAGTCGCTTCCCCTTGCCATTGAGATACCAAAACTGTCAGCGTCCCCCTCGGTAATGACAGTGAACTCTATCTTATTACAGCTTCCAAGACGGTTAAATAGTAAACTCCCTTCACCTGCTATATTATAGGCATCATTGGCTATGGCATAGGTACCATTAGCTTCGGAAGCATCTCCGATAATCTCCATCATCTTCACATCTACAGGTACGGAATACTTGTCTTCAATACCTTTCACAGCACCTAAAGTAAGAGAACCATCAGGATGTTGGATAAGACGGTGAGCTACCAATGACCCTGCCCAAGATGGCTCTGCCGGATAAGCACCGACGTTGGTGTTGTCCTTGCCCGGACGAGTGGGACACCAACCCCATATATATCGCTCGGTGCCGTCGGAAGCGGTTTTACCGGCGTAGAATGACCGGGAGTCAAGCACACCCTCATGGTTGTCAGGCCATATACCGGCATCATTAACCGTACATTTCTTAAGCTCCTCCAAAGTACGTCCTTTAAAGTACTGTACCCGACGCATAAGTGGATGTTTCTCCGAATAAACGAGATACCACCAGTCACCCATCTTAAACACATCGGGACATTCGTAGAATCTATCCCACATCATCGGCATAAACACTCCTGCCGAAGTCCAGTCTTTCAGATTTGGGGAAGTGTACTCAGCTATGACACCCTTACCCTCTTTCATTGTCGAGACAATCATATGGAAAAGTCCGTCATCACCTTTAAACACAAACGGATCACGGAAATCATTCGTATCGTATTCCCCCACTCCGGTAAGAAGGAAAGCGGGGTCTTTCTCCCACTTCTTGAAATCTTTTGAGGTGGCTACCATCACAGCCTCACCGAGTCTTGTAAGTGCCCTGTTGACCGAATGACCGGTGTAGAAAGTATAATAAGTGCTGTCGGTCTCATTATAAATGGTCGAGCCGGTACCCAATGCTCCATCCATTTCAGAAACTGTTCCTGTGGGAATCAGCTCACCGAGCATCGTATAGTTGGCACCGTCTTGTGTCTCAAGACACCAGAAAGGATGGAATGTAGGACCATTGGGTCGAAATTCCTGGAGATACATTATCTTGAAATGCTTTGCTATAGGATCATAGAAAGGCATAGGGTCACCAATATAACCCCCTAAAGGTTGATAATAAGTATCAAGATGGGTTGCATCAGTTGTATGGCAGTATGTAGTTGTATTCTCATAGACTGCATCATTATGAGATACCTCACCATTACAGCAAGCAGATGCAAGGAAGGTCAAAAATGCCAAAAACATTATATAGTCAATTTTCTTGTTAGGTCTTTATTTTATGAACATTAAAAAGTGGTTTGGTTTAATCCGGCAATCTCCATCAGAGCTTATTCCTATTTCTTCTCTACTTGACTAAATTTGAAAAAGGTTCCTCCTAATACCTTATCAGAGTTAGGAGGAACCCATTATAATCAGAGAATAACTGTATGGAAATTGACTAAATCTTCAGCAAGCCGTCATTAAATTATGGTGACGGACGGAAGTGTTAATTTTTAGCCACTTTCAGATTTGAAACCTCTATATTTCCTGAATAGCAGTTGATCGACCAGCAGTTGCGAGCTGTGCCATATACTCTGGTGGTGTAAGCCACAGTTTCGTTTACATACATTGTCATCACTGAATTGTCAGTCAAGATGGTGATGTTATAAACTCCGTCAGCAGGGGTATTGAAATTATACCCGTCAGTGTTCGCCACGAATCCAACTCCACCCTCTTCTTCATAGTTGATTTTCCTTACACTTTCATTCTCAGGATTCATAACTATGGAATAGAACTTTTCGGAATCATTACCGCGTGCAAACGACACACCGAACTTATCCCAAGGTGAGGAAGTCTTGACAACGAACGATATACGGTTTTCAGTTCCTAAACGCGAGAAGAGTTTATACTGATTCTCCGACAATGTGAAGTCACCTTCCGATTTAGCCTCAGCAAGCAGAGCGGCAATTGCCGGAACCTCAGCCATGCTAAGTGTACCGTCGACATTCTGAACCAGTTTATGTGCAACTAAATTACCAGCCCAGTCAGCGTTTCCGAGATTACCGTTTCCGGCTCTGGTGGGACACCATCCCCAGATATATCTGTCGGTGCCATTAGTAGCCGTTTTACCGGCATAGAAGCCTCGAGAATCAAGGAATCCCTCTTTTGAATCGGGCCATAAACCGGCATCGTTGGCAGTGCAGCTCTTAAGTTCATCAAGGGTACGCCCTTTGAAATATTGAACACGGCGAACCGCATCGTGCTGCTCAGAGTAGATCAGATACCACCAGTCGCCCATCTTGAACAGATCAGGACATTCATAGAACCTGTCCCACATCATTGTCATAAACACACCAGCCGATTGCCAGTCAAGGAGGTCAGAAGAAGTATATTCTGCCAATACACCCTTTCCGTTCAAACGTGTGGACACAAGCATATGAAACTTGCCCTCCTCACCTTTATACACGAAGGGGTCGCGGAAATCCACCTTGCTATATGTGTCACCGCCGGTAATCAGCAATTCGCGATTTTTCTCCCATGTCTTGAAATCCTTGGAAGTTGCCAACATCACAGCCTCAGTGATGCCATCGGTGATTGCCGCATTGGGAGAGTGAGCAGTGTAGAAAGTATAGTAAGTGCCGTCATTATAGATGGTAGAACCGGTGCCTAAAGCAGCGTCCAATTCTGTTGCGCTTCCACAAGGTATCATTTCGCCAAGCGACTGATAGGAAGCGGCATCTGAAGTTGTCACACACCAGATAGGATGATAGGTGAATGCCGGATTGGGTCGATAATCCTGAAGGTACATCACCTTGAAGTCATTCGCAACAGGATCGAAAAACGGCATCGGGTCTCCTACATACCCTACATAGGGTTTGTAGTAGATTTTCTGGCTCATACCTTCGTCAGTGTCAAGATACACCTGACTGTTGGCAAGATCCTTGTCCGTTATGACCGGATCATCGCTTTTGCAGCTCGCCACTGAGAGCATCAGCGCTGCAATAGCCGGAATCGAGAATAATATATTGTGTTTCATTTTTTCAAGTTTTTATTGGCAAAGATAATTTATGGCGTTCTTGGTGAGCTTGATCATATTTGCACGGTAAGGATTGTCAACCCCGTTTTTGTCATACCATTCATAAGCGGGAGTGCCTATGGTAATGACGCGGCCTGAGGTAAATCCTTTAAGTGCCTCATAAGGCTCGAACTCTGCTACAGTCACATGGTTAAGGTCATAGTAATCGCTTGAGCCAAGTGCCTTTGCACCTGTACGCTCTTCCCAGCCTTCCATTGTCTTATAAGGATCCCAATCTATGTTCCATTGCAGTGTTCTGTTGGTATTGGAGCAACCTTTGGAGAGCAGAAGAATACGATTGTCACCATCTGTCTCAACATCTTTATATAAAGGATGTGACTCGTGTCCGGTGATGGTAAAGCCAAGGTCATTAGCAAGGGTCTCATAGCCGTCACCTCCGAACATATTGTTAGGACTCTGCTGGTCGCGAGCTATACGCCACACATCGTTGATATAACGGGCACCATCGCGTGAAGCAAGAATAGAGCCGCCTCTGAGCCAATAGCTGTTAAACTGATCACGTGAATCCCAGAGCTGTCCGGGCCAGTCAGTCCAATCGAAATGACACCATACCATTTTATAATCGTCAAGTTTAGCGCGTCCGTCAATTATATCCTGAATAGAGACGTAGCTTGTGTTAGGCACATTTTCAAGCATCCAACGGCAAGCAGCCTTGGCTTCCTCACCAAGTCCCTCGATCTCGTAGGAATTGCCTATAAATGCCTTCGGCATCTGCGACAATATCATCCTGAACCACAGTTACTGTATATTCAATCACAGCGGTGCGGAGAGTAGCGGTGAATTTTACGGGCTGTGTAAAATCTATCAGCGAACCTGATTCCGGTGTTACGGTTGTGCCCTCATTGACGGTAAACACAGCCTGCATCGACTTGATGTTTGCCTCCATCGGCACAAAGCACTGGATAGTACGTGCGAAGTTGTCGATAGAGCCGGAATATTTTCCATCCAGCGTAAACGTCAGGAATTCCACATTGTCGTGCTTTACACTTACGGTGTAGGCAGAGAACACATTACCGTTGACCACCTTTATTGAGCGCGGCACAGTGCCGTCAAACTTTGTGCCCACAGGATAATCGCAGGTAGCGCCTTTGCTCAGCGTGATCTCGTCTATGCAGAGGTTCTCAAGGTCTACGTCTGTGGATACATTCACACTCACCACCTTAGCTTTCTGGTCGATTATACCGGAGAAACCGTTTATCTTGATTGTCTCGATACAAGTGTCGCCATCAAGCTGCATATCGCTTGTGTTATTATTGTCGCAGGACTGGAAGGCAAATGTCATTGCCACCAGTAGAAAAACATAAAGGATGTTAGTTATAGATTTCATTTTATTTTATTGATTTTTACCAGTTACCAATATTTTGTTTGTAGTGGCCGTCAGAAGCACTCAACTGAGAGAAAGGTATCGGAAGATACTCGTTCTTGTTGGGAGTGAAGTTAGCAGTGGCATAGATGGAACAATTATCAGCCTCATCAGCATAATATTTGTTGAGCACCTGGTCTGCCTCGCCCCAACGCACAAGGTCAAAGAATCTTTCACACTCCATCGCCAGCTCCAAACGGCGTTCAAATTTCACGATTTTCAAGGCATCAGCTTGACCATAGCTACCGGAATAGGAAGCAATATTGATTCTCACTCCGTAAAGTTGCGGATAGTCTGAGATAATTCCCACACTCTGTCTTGCACGCATACGCAGGGTATTGACTATTTCGATAGCTTCCGCAACGTTTTGGTTGAGCTGCACGAGAGCCTCTGCACGAAGAAGAAGGATGTCGGCATATCTAAGCGCGATTCGGTTCATCGGAGAACCCCACCAGCCACCGCCTTTTACAAGGAACTCACTTTCAGGGTCTACATTCTGCTTCAGTGAAACATAGTAGCCATACAGACCGTTACTACGGCTCCAAGTTGCCGACTTATCCATAATAAAGTTCTTGTTGAACATATAGGGAGCACCCGGCATACCTATTGTCAGGAACAGACGAGGATCAGCAGAATCCGAGTGCATATCGTAGTCCTTGTTGTTGTAGGTATCGGTGTAGGGCAAACCGTTTTCATCAGTCTTGAAAGCGTTCACCAGGTTCTGCGAAGGTTTGTAGAAATCGCATCCGCCATCCGTGACACCCGGAATGTTAGGTACTATCAGACCGTATGACCAGTTACAATTACCGTGGTTGGTACCGTCGTTAAACGAATACTGCATAGCCCAGATTGATTCAGGACCGTTCTCAAAAATAGGCTCCGGACGGAAGTTGTTATGGAAATCGGGGTCAAGAGCACATCCTGAAGCTGCCATTATGGATGGGTCGGAATATTTGACCACGTTCATAAGGTCGTCTTGGTTAATTTCCGTCACCTGATTAGACTGGGGATCATCCTGACGATACGCCTTATAGCTATAGATCTTGGCAAGGAATGCAGCGGCTGCGGCACGGTTGGGACGCCCCACCTCATCCTGTATGGCAGGAAGTGTGTCGAAAGCATACTTGAAGTCATCAATAATAAGCTGCCAACCCTCATCGTTGGTGTACTTAGTGTTCTCCAAGTTATTATACTCCTCAGGGCTCATTTTCGCATCTATGGCAAAAGGAATGTTCTTATACAGACGCTTCAGAAGGAAATGGCCATAGGCACGGATAAATCTCATCTCCGCAATGCGCTGCTCACGCAAAGGGAAAGTTGACGACTCCATATCGTCAAGCACGGAAAGCGCCGCATTCGCTCTGGAGATCAACTGGTACAACCTGTCCCACATACTTGAGATGTTCCAGTCGGTAGTACGTATACCCTGAGAGATTTCAAGAGCGTTAAACACATCTCCGTCTTCTGTACCGTTGCCACCCTTATAGGCATCGTCAGAGCGGACATCGTAATTCCACATGGAAAAAGAGGAGTTGATGTCTTCTATTGAGATCAAACCGGCATAGGCGGAGATTACCAGATTGTCCACATATTTCGGATTTAGCACCTGGGTATCGTCAAGGGTGCCTTGGGGCTTCTGAGAGTCAAGAAAATCGTTGCATCCGGTTAAGCCCACCAGCAGCATACTCGCTGCCAAATATATCAGTTTTTTCATTGTTGTCATTGGTAGTTTAGAAAGTAACATTGAAGCCGAATGTCACGTTGGTAGGAATCGGGTAGCCGTAATTGGGATTCTCCGGATCCACGCCCGTGAAGTTTTTGCTCTTAACTGTCAGGATATTCTGGGCACTGATATAGAAACGAAGCTTCTGCATCTTCAGTTTTTCAGACAATTTGGATGGGAAAACATAGCCGATCTGAATATTTCTGAGCTTGAGATATGAGCCGTTTTCCACATAGAATGTCGATACCCTCTTCTCGTTGTTCGGGTCTGAACGGATTATCGCAGGCACTGAAGTGTTGGTATGCTGCGGTGTCCATGCATCCAGAAGACGTTCTCCCTTATTAAGGAAACCTATGTTAAGTCCGCTCCAGAGGTCAGTCTCTTTCTTAAGATCGGAAATGACATCCTGACCTTGTGCTCCCTGCCAGAACATTGAGAAATCAAAGTCCTTATATTGGAGATATACATTCAAGCCATATGTGAAGTCGGGAGTAGGATTATAGATCCATTTCTGGTCTCTTTCGTCAATCACACCATTATGGTCAAGGTCTCTCCATCTGATACGACCCGGAGCGGCACCCTCTTGAATTGCGTGATTATCAACCTCATCCTGGCTCTGGAAAAGACCATCAGCCACATAACCTGCCTGTGCTCCGAAAGTATGACCTATCACACTATACACACCGTTACCGCCGAAAGTGCCGTTAGCAGCCACAGTAGTAGGAATCTTCGTGATCTTGTTTCTATATGCGGAGATGTTGCCACTTATCTCATAGTGCAGACCGTAAGAAGTGTCGTTTCGGTAGCCTAAGTTAAGTTCTATACCCTTGTTGTGCATTTCGCCGGCATTTTTCCATTGCCATGCACCTTCGCCCATAGCTGAGATACCCTGCATATTAACCAATATATCTGTGGTCTTCTTAAAGTAAGCATCCAGTGAGCCGTAGAAGCGGGATGCGAACATCGACCAGTCAATACCGATGTTATACTGAGTGGTGGTCTCCCATTTAATGTCGGGGTTACCTATCTGATTACGCTTGAAGCCTGATTGCAGAATCGAACCACCGTTGGTGCCGGCTATGTCGTATGAAGTACCATAGCTCTGACCGCCTGAATCGTTGACACCGTAATTGGGAACGTATACGAAATAGCGGGCAAGGTTACTGATTTCCTGGTTACCGGTCTCACCCCACGATAGACGCAGCTTAAGGTCGGAGAGCCAGGAAGCATCCTGAAGGAATGCCTCATTGTTAATACGCCAACCAAGCGATACGGAGGGGAAGGTAGCATAGCGGTTATTTGCACCGAATCGTGAAGAACCGTCGTGACGGACTGTCACTCCCAAGAGGTAGCGGCTGTCGTAAGAGTAGTTGGCTTTTGCAAAGAAAGACACCAAAGAGAAGCCGTCGCCCGAACCATAAGCCTGAGCCTGACCGACACCGGCATCAGGCCACATATAATCGGGATTTAACACGGAGAAATCCATCTTATAACCCGAAAACCAATTGGAGGTTTCACGTATAAGCTCCATACCTGCGAGTGCATCGAAATGATTCTTGCCAAAGTCAATGTTATAATTGGCAACGGCATTCCACATCCAGCGTGTCCAGTGCTCCTGCTTTGCCTCTATGGCATTGGTGGAGTTGGCTACATTGCCTTCGGTGATAGGATAAGTAAAGAATCTCTGCTGCTTCTGTGAATAATCCAAACCGAAAGTCGTGCGCAGGTTAAATCCCTCAAACGGATTCAGATTAATATAGGCATCACCAAATAAACGCCAATAGATATAGCGGTTATCCTTATTGCGGTAAAGACGTGCGAGAGGGTTCTCTCTGTCGGGATAGCCACCTACCGGACCTGCAAACTCACCATCTGTGGTGTAAACCGGAAGCGAAGGGTTGAACTGGAGTACATTTTGAAGGAAACCGCCGGGCTGCTGCACCTCATCGGTTCTGTTTAATGTTAAGTGCTCACCTATCGTCAACAACTTGCCGTAAGGTTTGAACTCAGTATTGGTTCTTGCTGAGATTCTCTCAAAATCCGTATACTTTATTATACCGATGTTCTTGTAGTAGCCAAGTGAGAAGAAGGCACTCAGTTTCTCGGTGCTTCCACTTATCGACATATTGTAATTCTGAACTAAGCCTGTACGGGTTGTTTCATCAAACCAATCGGTGTCAGCGGCAGGAGTAGTCCCGGCAGCATCGAGATACTTCTCCATTGATATTGAATGAAGCACGGGATAGCCGTTAGTATCATAACCCCATTTGTATTTATAACCCAGACCATTGGTATTGGGATCCTCACCACCGTTTACAAATGCCTGCCACATAGCACGTCCGTAGCCCTCTGCATTCAACACCTTCATACGATGTGAGTAGAATTGAGCGGCGATTGAAGCGTCAAGAGTTATTTTAAGATCATTTCCCTTTTTTGTTGTGATGATAATCACACCATTTGCAGCACGCGAACCATAAATAGATGCCGAAGCTGCATCCTTGAGCACCTGAATTGACTCAATATCGTTGGGGTTAAGCTCATGCATACCCGATTTTGTCGGCACACCGTCAATAATGTACAGAGGGTCATTGTTGTTCAGGGTACCGATACCACGGATACGAACAGTGGCTGAACCGCTGGGATTACCTTCTGCAGAGATGTTCATACCCGGCACACGACCCTGAAGGGCTTTTATCGGGTTATTCTCATTCTGCTTGGCAATCTCCTTTACATCCACCGATGTAATGGCACCTGTCACATCCACCTTACGCTGCGTGGCGTAACCCACCACAACCACGTCGTCGAGGAGTTGAGAGTCTTCCTCCAAGGCGATTGTCATCTCCGGCTCCGCCATGACAGTTTTTGTCTGGTAGCCGATGTACGAAACGATTAGCTGTGCTCCTTCCGGCACAGTCAGCACGAAATTGCCATCAAGGTCAGTTGCGACCCCGTTAGGACCTTCAATACCACACACGACGCTTGCCCCTATCAAGGGATCTCCGTCGGTGGCTGAAACAACAGTCCCATGCACAGTGATGTCCTGGGCTCGTGCCGTGAGAACTGCCACGACAGCCAGCATCACACTGAAGATTAGTTTTTTCATGTCAGTTTGAAATTAAGTTAGTATTTGTGACGCAAATTTAATAACCTTCCTAACCGACATTGTATCAAGTTTATGGACAGCGATATGAATTTTTGTGCAATAGCACTTTTTTCGTAGCGTTTGCAGTATTTTTTGACTTCTACCTCCAAATATTACCTGTATTTAATCAAAATAATCCATTTATTGCTATTGCTTATCACGCGACAGACGTGCTCTCAGCTCAGACGGAGTTTCACCATAGGCATCCTTAAAACACTTCGAAAAGTAAGCCGGAAGACTGAAGCCGACTTCGTAGGCTATCTCGCTAATCGACTTTTCAGTGGTGGTCAAAAGTCTTCGAGCCTCCTTGACCCTGAGATTTCGTATTATTTCCACAGGAGTATAATTGGTAAGCGATTTAATCTTTCTTCCAAGCTGCGATTTACTCAGGCTCATCTTGTCGGCTATATCTTCTACGCTAAGGTCCGAATTACCCATATCTGCCATTATTAACCCTATGAATCTACGATAGAAATCACTTTCCACATCTTTACCACCGGTTTGTTTGGGGACAGGCTTACCTTCATCACCCTTCTCATCACTTTTACGCAGAACGTCACGGCTGGAATATATATCCTTTATCCGCTTACGATTCTCAAGCAGATTCCGGCAACGTGCTTTAAGCATATTTCCGTTGAACGGTTTGGATATGTACCCGTCTGCTCCGCTCTCGTAGCCCTGCGTCCGCTGTTCATCCAAGGAGCAGGCGGTGAGCATAAGAACAGGGATATGGGAAGTTGAGATTTCATTTTTCAAGATTCTACAACATTCCAAGCCATCCATCTCAGGCATCATGACATCACAGATTATTATAGCAGGTGTGTATTTAGTTGCCAATCTGATTCCCCGTACCCCGTTGGAAGCAGTAATTACGTTATATTCATCTGCAAATAGATCACTTATCATCCTTTGAATATCCTTATTGTCATCTATCACCAGCATCAGAGGCTTGTCATCATTACCTACCGTTGGCATCGACTCCACATCATCCAATTCATCGCTTACAGCGGCTGCCGTTATCAGCTTTGCATTTTCCTTTATCAAGGCATTATCCAAATGGATTATAGGCAACTTTACCGTAAACTCTGATCCTTTACCCTTCTCGCTTTTGACCTCTATTGACCCACCGTGCAATTCCACAAATGATTTAGCCAACGCCAAACCGATACCACTACCATTAGGACGTTCACGGTCTACCTGGTAGAATCTCTCGAAAATCATCTTAATCTCTTCGTGGGCTATCCCTTCTCCCGTGTCTGTCACCGTTAATATAAGCTCCTTTTCCGTGTTATGGCACTCTACACTTATGCGCCCGTTGTCAGGTGTATATTTTATCGCATTCGACATCAGGTTAAACACCACGCGCTCTATCTTCTCCGTGTCAATTGCAAGAGTAAAATCATTGTCTTCAGAAAGCTGAAGGGTCAATTTGATATCTCTTTTCCTCACCACCGAGTCAAAAGACCCTATCCAATCCTTAAGCACTTGATAAAATTTAACTTCGGTAAGATGTGTGGTAAGCATACCGTTCTCATATTTACGGAAATCAAGTATCTGATCAATGAGCCGGCGCAATATCTTTATGTTTTTATTGGCAAGACGAAGCAATGAAACCCGACGTTCTTTCGGAAGATCTTCCTGCTCAAGCAACTGAGTCACAGGTTCCGCTATAAGAGTCAACGGTGTACGCAAATCATGCGAAACATTAGTGAAGAATGCCAACTTAGACTGTGTAGCCTCCTGAAGCTGCTGATAAAGGTCGCGTTGCTTGTCACGTTCCTCCTCCACCAACACATATTGCTCGGCAAGCATCTTCTGGTGGTGGCGATGCTGCCAATAGGTTCGTCCTAAAAGAAACACCACTATGAGCATCAAGCCGGCAATGGCAAAGGCAGCATACAGTAAAGTTGCCTGAGCGGAATGTTCCATCCAATAATCGTCAAGCTGCTCTTTCAGCACCTCTATTTTGGCAGTCTCCTCTTTCATCAGCGCATCTTGCTGAAGCAGGATGTCAGCGTTTGTAAGGTCGACTGGCGACAAAGGATGCACAGTAATATCCCCTGTGATTTTCTCCCCGTCAAGGTCACTCTTGCCCTCAAGTATGGCTAAAGCTGTTTTCAGAAGTTTATAGCCGAAAGTGGGATAAAGGAACGTAGCATCAAGCACACTGTCTGCCACAGCCTTAATGCCTACATCGGCATTACCGTCAATTCCTAAGAACCTTATATTGTGCAGCCCTTTTTCTCTCGCCACTTTTTCCGCACTTATAGCCATTATATCGCTATGGGCATATATAAGATCAACATCCGGATAGAGATCCAATAATGAATCTGTCTTCTTAGCAGCTGTGTCAGGGTTCCAATTGGCATATTCACTTGCAAGGATACGCACATTATTGTAGCGTGCAGCTTCGTCAGTAAAACCGGAATGTCTTTTCTTGGTGGGTGACATACTGCTGTCGCCCTGTAATTCAATAATCTTCAAGGGACGTGGTTTGAGCACCTTCATAGCATAATCTGCCACTGACTTCCCGATTTCCTCATTATCCACCTCTATATGAGTGGTGTAAGTGTTGCCGTTTATACGGCGATCAAACGTGATCACAGGTATCCCCTTTTCGTAGGCTTCCTTAATTATAGGTGTCAGCGGAGCCGCTTGATTAGGATTGGCTATTATGAGGTCAAATCCATTATCGATAAAATAACGGATGTCTTCAATCTGCTTCTCATTTTGATCATCGGCACTCCTTATCTCTACTTCCACATTGTCGTGAAACATAGCTTCTCGCATAATTTCGTCGTTGGTCTTCCAACGCCAGCTCTCCGAACTGCATTGCGACACACCGATACGGTATTTTTTATCTTCTTTATGCGAGCACCCGGCAAAGTGTCCCACCATCATAAAAGCTGATAAGATTATCACGATGGTATGCCTCAGAGAGAATTCCCTGTTTCTTCTCATAACTGCTATTTTCTTTTATGAATAGTCCCTTTTTTTCTGCTATATTACCCTTAAAGTGTCCCTACGATAATCAGAACACACGAAATTAGACTAAAAATTATGAAAAAAAGCACTATTACTATAAGAAATTTGCCCTATACATCTTTTTTCGTAGCCTTTGCGTTAATTTTAGTACTTCTACTCCCCTCTTGACAGTAGCTTTGCAAAAAGCGGCACATCTACCGCTTACCTTAAATTTCTTAACTACTTTTCTGAAAAATAATATGAATCTTAATGCCTCCACCACCACTCTTTCCCGGCAGGATCTGCTTATGCAGATGATGCCGATATGGCTTTGTTTTATATCGCTCGGCATCATATGGAGTCCGGGGATAATAATAGGCTACATATCTTCCGACCTTGAGTTTTCCAATCTTCAGCTCCTGCTATTAAACCTACCCTACTTCCTATGTCTGCTTCTTCTACCCTTACCGGAGACACGTCTTATAAGGAGAGTCGGACATAAGAATGTGATTATGTCGTCACTCCTTCTATGGATTATATCTCTGGCAGTCTTGGCAAGCGATCTTTACTATATCTATCCGGTAATAGTGTCAACATTCTTCCTTATGGCTATAGCCACCACATTAATGCTGACCTCTCTCTACTCCTTAGTTGCCACTCTTAACTCTAAGGAAACCCTCCCGTCTGCCTTGTCGTTTGTGCAAGCTTTAGTACCTCTGGCTGCTGCCACAGTACCTCTGCTATTTGATGGAGCCACCAAAGTTATGATTCCAACTTTCGGATTCGGCTGGAGAATCATGTTCGTATTGTTTACTGTAATTGCTATGTTTGCTTTTTCAGTATTGGGTGCCACACCCCATAGTTCTTTCCAGAATAATGAGGTAACTTCAACCAAAGATATCCAGACACTCTTAGCTTCCGGCAGTGTACGTAGAGGATTATTGGCAATCGGATTAATTACCGGGACTAATCTTATCGCTCTCCTCCTGACAGTAAATGTCACATCCTTTCTTATATTTCAAGCAATTGGTCTGTTTATAGGTGGAATGTTACTAAAAAATGTGTCTCCCTTAAAATTAAGTTATCCGGCAATAACCATCCAGCTTTTAGGAATCATTTTACTTTGGACAGGAGGAAGCGACATCATAGACAACCTTTCATTTGTTCTCATAGGTTTTAGCAACGCTCCGCTTTTTGCCATTGTTCTATCTCTCCTTTTCACTAAACATCCAAATAATAAATATGCCGTCACCGCTTTGACGGTGACGGCTACATCTATAGGTGTACTTCTTTTGACAGTTGCCATTCTCATGATAGACTCATTTGGCGAGACTGCCGCTTACCTTATTTTATTGGCATCTACCCTCCTTATAATGGGTTGTCTTGGCGCAGAAAAATTTAGTGTGTCTGAACCACGGCAGTAGGAGGTAGCTGGGCATTACGCTCATCACAAGCCTTTACCACTGCCTCGGCAAGCTCACCGAAAGCCTTTGCTTCGGGATTCTCAGCCTCTTTTCCTGCTTCCACAAGAGCAACCGAAGTTGGCGCACCTAAATCGGCTGTAGAACAGATGTCTGCCACAAGCGGAATCTGAGCCAATAACTTCACATCCAGCTCCTCAGCCAATTTCACCGCTCCACCATTGCCAAATATATAATATTTCTCTTCAGGATGAGGAGCAGGAGTGAACCAAGCCATATTTTCCACAAGACCTAATATCGGGACATTGATCTTGTCGCTCTTAAACATAGCAATTCCCTTACGGGCGTCTGCCAAGGCTACCTCCTGCGGAGTAGAAACCACTACCACACCGGTAATCGGCAGGGTCTGTACCAAAGTTAGGTGTATATCGCTTGTGCCGGGAGGCATATCAATCAGGAAATAATCCAAGTCACCCCACCACGCATCGCTTATAAGCTGTCTTAGGGCATTGCTCGCCATACTGCCTCTCCACAACACCGGACTGTTACGGTCTACCACAAAGCCTATGGAAAGCATCTTCACACCATACTTCTCAACCGGCTCAATCCAATCCCTACCCTCCTTATTAACCATATAAAGAGTCTCATCCTCCACTCCGAACATCTTCGGCATCGAAGGACCGAAAATATCGGCATCAAGCAAACCCACCTTATAACCTTTTGCCGCTAATGATATAGCGATATTGGCAGCTACAGTGCTCTTGCCCACTCCACCCTTACCGGATGAAATGCCGATTATGTTCTTCACACCGGGTAGCGGACTTGCCGGCTTATCTGCCACAGGTTTACGATATTTCACCGCGATATTTCCCTTTATCTCCACTTCCGGAGAAATATAGGTGTTGATGGCAGCCTCGGCAGCACGCACCACACTGCGGATGAAAGGATCAGTAGGTTTGTCGAATATAAGAGAGAACGATACCTTATTACCATCAATACGAATATCATCCTCTATCATCTCGTTTTCAGCGAGAGTCTTACCGTTGCCGGGATATTTCACATTCTTGAGAGCGTCAAGAATAAGATTGGGATATAACTGCATAACTGGATTGATAACTGGTTAAGATTAAATATTCATTGGAGTATGCCGGGTATAAGCACGGTAGTCATCTTTCTCAATGTCATCCACCTGTGGTTCTTGAAGATTCTCCAACGACCGGGGACGCATACTTATGAGCTTGATTTTCTTTCCACGGGAGAGCCATTGACTTTCATAGTAGGTCTTTATAGAACTTACAGGGTCTGCCATTCCGCTACCATACAGATCATCGGTGATAGCCAAAATCTCAAATCCGTTAAGCTCGGCAAGACGCTTAGTGTACTCATAAAGGAAGGGAGAATCAGTCTTGAGATTGATTACACCACCCGGTTTAAGGAACTTTCCATACATCTGTAAGAAACGTGTGGAGGTAAGACGCTTTCGAGTCTTCTGCATCTGAGGATCGGGGAAAGTAATCCAAATTTCATCAACCTCTTCAGGAGCAAAAAATTTGTCGATATTCTCTATCTCAGCTCGCAAAAAAGCTGCGTTGGCTATCTCTTCTTCCTCCACTGTGCGTGCTCCGCTCCACATACGCGCACCTTTTATATCAACGCCTATGTAGTTACGTTCAGGGTTCGCCTTTGCCAAAGCTACGGTGTATTCCCCCTTGCCACAACCGAGTTCAAGGGTAATGGGTCCTTTATTCTCGAAAAAGTCACCATTCCATTTCCCGAAATAAGGAAATCCTTCGGCAAGAAGCACTTCACGCGGATACTGTAAAGCACAGCGGAAAGTGGCCATATCGGCAAATTTCTTCAGTTTATTCTTTCCCATATTTCCTATGTTTGTTTATTTCAATTCACCACTAATATTTTACCCACATTAGCAAGTTTTCCGGAGTTCTCGTCAGTTGAGGTAAGTATGAAATATACACCGCTTCCTACGCGATGGAACGACATATCCGTGACATCCCATTTTACTTCACCGCCGGAAACATGCCCAAGCTCTTTTACAAGATTGCCACGAGAATCAACAATCTTCACCAGACTCCCTTCAACAACTCCGTCAATGGTAACGTAGCCGAAGTAGTCGGGTCTTACAGGATTCGGATATGCCCGAGCCTGCAGCTCATCACCGGAACCTGACCCGGAAGATAAGAAATATTCCGCCATGCCAAGATCAGTGGAGAAAAGCATGGAATTTGTGGTTGGTATATAACCCAAGCCATATACCATATCATCGGGAAGAAGGGAGTTGTCAGCCGTAAGCTCCTCCTCAATAGTACGTCCATCCGAGGATGTGCAAACCACCCCGGCTCCGGCTGTAGCAAACCACTTACGACCGCTGCCATCCACTGCGATTCTGTTTACCTGAACCTGATTAAGGAGATAATCGGCAAGGTTGGTGCCGTCGTTACGAGCTACCTTTATTCTGTAGACCCGTTCTTTGCCATCCATAATATCCTTGGGGTTGAAGTAGAATACACCTTCCTTATGACCTACCCATACATTGCCCGTGAGAGGATCCTCAAAGAATGTAGCTATATGATGCACATCGAAAGTGCTGCCATCCTGATCAGTGAATGTGGTTAATCTGACAATTTTGTCATCCGAGCCATCAGCAGGCGTGCCATTAGTGTGTATGAACACAATTTCCGCATCATAGGAGGTATTAGTCCATAAAAGTATATCCTTATTTGCTGTGGTAAGCAGGGGCTTTACAAACTGGAAGTTATTTGTGCCAAGACCGGGAATCTTCAGCAGTTTCATAGGACGATAACTTGCTGCATCTACTGAAGCACGCCTGTCGGCAGCCTCCCAACAGAAAAGATGGGTCTGAAGCGGATTCTGGTCGTCATGGTCAGAATGTGCAGTCCACATATTTCCATAGGAATCAAATTCCGGGGCAGAAAACATACACTGTGATCTCCACGACTTATCACCTCCCAATGCAGGAGAGGGCTCACCCTTCTGGTCAGGCACTATCTCCACATAGCCCGGTTGATCACGGAATGGATCGCTTGTACGCGATAAATGAAGTATATCGGAGCCATCTTTTAGATTGACACGCTCAATACCGTGCAGCAACGACCCGAAATAAACCAAATCAGGATTGTCAGGGTCCACAGCAAGCCCGTTAGGATTCATAAGAGAAGCCTTCCCCTCGGGCCATGTGTACACAGGAGAATAATTGGTCCACAGACCATCCTTATATCCACTCAGGAGAATAGGTGAATTAATGCTATGATTAGTGAAGTTCCTGTCATAACCGTGGTTTGACACCAACAGACCATAATCCTTATGCCATATCATATTGGTAGCCTTATAGGGAGAGGGGGCATCAGGTACCATGTAGTCACGGGTCAGAGTCCATTTCACCTCATCGTCCGGAGAGTAGCGTTTACTGCAAATGCCTTTACGGAGTTTGCCATACCATATCTCTTTCATATCGTGGGTAGCGGCGGTCATACGACGGTCTTCCTCCATACGGAAGAGTCCCTCTCGCTGACCGTCCGGATAAAATTGGTAAACCCAGTTATGATCAGCTACAGTTACCCCCGCCTCATTATGCTCAAGATTGATGAAGCCACAGTTCGAGTTATGGGTAAGTGTCAAGCCACCGTTATGGTTCTCTAACATATAGATAGCGTTCGACGAGCCGGAAGTGTCGATTACAAGACTGCGATCATCGGCAAGTCGGGCAATCGCCACACCCTTAGTCAGATCGCCCACCTTATCATAATCGGAAAGATTATAACGCGGAGCCGACACCGGAGCCGACAAAATGGCATTCTCCATAAGTAGGATAAGGTCATCGCCCAAACGTGACATACCAAGCACCGGAGTGCCGTATATGCGACTTTCCGCTACCTCCAGCTTCTTATCATTAAGCGATACGTAACCAAAACCTGTGGAAAGATAGATTCTGTCGGCATCGGCATCCACAAAAATGGAATTCACATCCTTGCCGGAAGCAACGTTAGCCAACTTGTAAGCCGGTATGTTGACCACCTTACCGTTATCATATATGAGGTCAACGTCGTGGTTAGAGTAAACCACCACAAGCATCTTCTTCTCAGGAGAATATTCTACACAAGACACCACATTTGCCGAAAGCAAGTTATCGGTAGATAGGGTCATCACCTCGTCAGCCTCCTTGTCGTAACGGAAAAGAGAGAAAAGATGACTCTGATTGTCGACAACCTTACTATTATAAGGTTGGGTTCTGCTTATGAAATAGGTATAATTTTCAGTATCGATAAGTCGGGCTACCTCCTCATCGAATGTATTATGCATTTTCCAGTTAGGATTACCCCAAGCCACGGCTGCCATGCCCAAGGCTAAAGATAGGGAGAGCGTATGCTTCATAGTCATTTGGATTCCCATAAAGAAGGGAAGATAAAAGTCAATTAATTAGGAACTCGAGTAATTTGCGCATGGCCCTCCCTCTATGGGAGATGGCATTCTTTGCCTCGGCCGTCATCTCAGCGAAAGCAACACCCGACTCATCCGCCACGAACACCGGGTCATAGCCAAAACCGGCTGTACCGTGTGCCTCGGTAGCTATTATGCCCTCTACAGTGCCCTTGAAAAGATATTCCTTACCTCCATAGATCAGGGCAATTACTGTCATAAACCGAGCCTTACGGTCGGTCTTCCCCTCCATATTCGCTAATAAAAGTGCCATATTTGCCTTTGCCTCACATTCAGGTCCGGCGTAACGTGCACTGTACACACCCGGCGCACCGCCAAGCGCATCTACCATCAGACCCGTATCGTCGGCGAAACAATCATAGCCATACCGCTCCTTCACCCAACGAGCCTTTATGAGGGCGTTCCCCTCCAAGCTATCCGCAGTCTCAGGTATATCGTCATGACAGCCTATGTCGGAAAGTGAAAGTATCTCGAAAGTGCCCGAAGCGAGGGCACGTGCCTCCTCAAGCTTATGAGCATTGTTGGTGGCGAAAACTATTTTGGGAAGTGTTGATTTCATTATAATGAAAACGCTAACCCCTACCCTTTTATTGCCACT
>CAMWIF010000004.1 GCA_947174225.1 uncultured Porphyromonadaceae bacterium
AGAACCATTCGTCTCGATGGCTATAAGTTTACCTGTAGCTTCCTTCAAGCGCACTACAAACTCCGAGTCTATCCACATCGACGGTTCACCCCCGGTAAGGATAATCCAACGCGCAGGATATTTATTTACCTCTGCTATAATATCCTCCTCACTCATCAGCACTCCGGTCTCGTGTTGTGTATCACAAAAGCTGCAATGCTTGTTGCACCCCGAAAAGCGCACAAAAACAGAAGGGCAACCCGTATGGGCACCCTCCCCTTGCAAAGAATAAAATATCTCGTTAATCTTTCTCATAAATGGCTATATTACCTTCGCTCTCCTGCACCTCACACCGCCAGCAATTAGGCACATTATCCACAATCCAACGTGCCATATTCTCAGCTGTAGGATTACAGTCTATTACATCGTTGATGACAGCATGGTCGAGCCTATCCATCACCAATTCCTTGATATGGGTAAAATCAACTACCATACCGTCCTGGTTAAGTTCACGTGCCTTACATTCCACAGTCACAATCCAATTATGACCATGAAGTCGGGAACATTTGCTTGGATAGCTCAACTGTAGTCTATGAGCCGCGCTTATCTCAAATCTCTTCTTAACGTAATACATGCTTTTCTCCTCCTTTCCCTATTGAGCTTCAGCTGACTGTATAGCATCACATACATCAATCTCATACTCCGTAGGATCATCTATACCTGCCGCTACCATAGCTTCTCTGCGCTCCACACACGTGCCGCACTTGCCACAATGCTTCTCGCCACCCTTATAGCAGGAATAGGTGAGAGAATAATCTACGCCCAACTCCTTCCCTATCCGCGCAATGTCAGCTTTGGTGACATCAGTGAAAGCAGCCTCAATGGTAATGCCGTCGTAGGTGCCATACCTCATAGCCTCGCTCATAGCCTTAACAAATTCAGGTCGACAGTCAGGATAAATGGCATGGTCGCCACCATGATTCGCCATCATGACATGACGCAAGCCGCGAGACTCCGCCAAGCCACAAGCCACGGAAAGCATAATGCCGTTGCGGAAAGGCACTACCGTGGATTTCATATTCTCATCGGCATAGTGTCCCTCAGGAATAGAATCGGCACCCTCAAGTAAAGAGCTTTTGAAATATCTCCCCATAAAATCAAGGGGAATAACCAAATGTTCTATACCAAGAATCTCACACTGTTTACGGGCACACTCTATCTCCCTTGCGTTATGATTAGAGCCGTAGTCAAAACTTACAGCTAGTGCTATCTCATCTTTCTTATAATGGAGAAGCGTAACGCTGTCCATTCCTCCTGAGAGTATTATTACAGAATCCTTTACCATAACCTCAATCTTTTTTCATGTCAAGCGCAGCTTCGCGACGGCGACGACACAGTTCCTGATGATCGGCATCACCCATATTTGCGAAAGGATAAATGGATATACCTCCGCGAGGCATAAACAAACCCTTCACCTCTATATATTTCGGATCCATAAGTTTCCAGAGGTCTTTCATTATTATATTGACGCAATCCTCATGGAAATCACCATGGTTACGGAAACTGAAAAGATACAGTTTCAGACTCTTGCTCTCAACCATCCTTTCCCTCGGAATATAGGAAATGATTATATGGCCGAAATCAGGCTGACCCGTCTTCGGACAAAGGGTTGTAAACTCGGGACAATCAAAGGTCACGACATACTCATTCTCGGGATGTTTGTTCTCGAATGTTTCAAGCAACTGCGGGGCATAATCTGTAGGATACGCCACTCCCTGGCAGCCCAGTAGCGTGACGCCTTCAAGTTCTGATTCTTTCCTCATATTTATATAATTATTTGAAATCCGGAAGAAGCGGGAGCTGCCACCATCCCTCTCTTCCTCCACAAAGTTACAAAATAAATTTGGATTTAACAAAAACGACCCCTCTCACGAGGAGTCGTTTTTGTTAACAGCTTAATGCCGTTAGAACTTAAACTTAAACTTAATGAACAAAAATCTATCTTCTTTCTAATTCATATAACCATATCGCATCAAAAGAGTTCAGGAATAAGTGTATATTTAACACCGATTAACAGTATTTAACAACCAACCCCTTAACATTCCTGAATACCTTCGCTTTCAAGAAGCTCTATCTCCTTATCGAGTGAAGTGCGCTGGCTACGCAGCTCACGCAGACGCCGACCCTTCAGGATAATATCGAAATTATCAATGTCTGCCTTCAGTTCAGCGGTGGCTGCCGACAGACGTTCACGATCTTTCGGAGCAAGCTCATTGAGAGCAAGAAGTACCTTACGTGCTTTCTTAACAGCGTCAAGCACAGCTGAAGGAGAAGCTTCCCTGTCAGTGGCAGCCTGTTCCTGACGACGACGCCAACTCATAATGGCTGCATACTGACGTGTCTCATCTTTCTCCTCAAACGAGCGACGGTCTACCTCATCCTTGCCTTCGAGGTAAGCATCCCGATACATAGCTATTGTTTCAGATTTCTTCATATCGCGAATTTTTATTAATGAAAACTAATTCTCATGCGGCTCAAGGATGTCGAGAATAGCGGTGCTGACCGTAGCAATGCGTCGCATCTCCTCTTTAAGATTCTTCTGTGCCTTTAAGCCAAGCAAATAGACCGGGAAACCTATGATGATAACCCATAGTCCCGCAGTTCCGAGCCATTTCACCTGTCCCGGATGATAAACCCAAAGATTACGAATCACCGGATAATCCATCAGCTTATTAACAGCCAACTGGTTGCGGCAATCGGTCATATAGTCTACATCCTCCTCAAGAGTTTCGCTTATTTGGAGTATCGACGCAGGATCATATCCCTGCTTCCAATATGTCATATACGACTGACGTTTTGAATAACGCTCCACGAAGGCGAGAGCCATCTCCCTCAAAGCCGACAGACGGGCTATAGCCTCAGATGTAGAAATATCGTTGATGATCACCTCCTTATAATTAACCTTACGGTCTACCTTGCGTCCGATAAGTTTGCTGAATAGCGCCTTATAGCGGTCGGCATCAAATACCGACGAGTCGTTCATTGCCTTATAGGTGACATAGATGCCCAACGGAGCCAATATGAATGTCGAGAGCCATATTCCGCACCATACCACCCAGCGGCCGTCACGTGCCATCTTATAGCCCGTGTTGTCTATAATATAATAGAATAGGAAGAGAAGCACAGAGATTACAAGAGGTGTGCCCAAACCACCCTTCCTGATGATGGCACCCAAAGGCGCACCGATAAAGAAGAACACCAGACACGCCACCGATAGGGTGAATTTCTTCAGTAGCTCAATCTCATGTCTGCGCATAATGCGCTTGTCATCGTGTACGGTCAACGACTTAAACTGCAATTCCGATACCTGCTGTTGAGCCAGCGACGAAGCTTGATTGAAGATGTTCTCTCTGACATTGGTAGGGAGGGAGGTAATCAACGTATCGATGTCAACAGGCTTAATTACAGCAGTGTCTTTTGCCTCTTCCTGCTTCCTCTCCTCTTCGGAATGCCACATCCTGCCTGCCGTGAGGTTCGGGAAAGCCATACGCTTAAGTTCAGCGCTGTAGATTGTGCCTGTGGAATCAAGACGCGCACCGATTGAGTCGATGGAATGATTCAGCTCCTGCATATTCTTACCTACATACTGCCTACGCATTCCCGACTCGTCAAGACGGTTAAAATTAGCGTCGAATGGAATCAGCACCTCCTTCTCAGCAAATTCTTCGCGTCTGAAGGGGACATTCTTGTCCATGCTTTTCTGCTCACGCAGATTCTCGAATTGCTGCCCCTGAAACAGGTGCAGATAGAGATAGCGCATATCGGGTGTCATAGCCAGCCTACCTGAATCGGCAAGCAGAATCGTAGAGTTGTCGCCTCCCCGGCTCACATCGTAGATCATAACCTCGTGGAGCATACCCGTCTCACGGTTTTTCTCCCTTACGAAAAGATTATAACCGGGTATATTGTCATAAAAAACCCCCTCCGGAATCTCAAGTTCGGGCGATTTCTGACGTGCCGAGAAAAGAAGTGTATACATCTTGACCTGGGCGTGCGGCAGCACATCGTTCTGGAAAAAGAAAGCCACCACAGCTATTCCGGAGATAAAAACAATGAGAGGGCTCATAGCCTTCAGCAGCGAAACGCCGGAAGCCTTCATAGCCGTAAGTTCGAATTTCTCGCCGAGATTGCCGAAAGTCATAAGGCTTGCCAAGAGAATGGCAAGCGGGAGAGCCAAAGGCACAAGAGTAAGCGCAGCATAGAAGAATAGCTCCGCAAGCACCGACATCTCAAGGCCTTTACCCACAAGGTCGTCGATGTTTTTCCACAGAAACTGCATAAGCACGATGAAGAGCACGATGAAGAACGTCATCGCAAACAGAGGCAGAAAACTTTGGAGAATAAAAAGATAAAGTCGCTTAATGATTCTCATCTTGCATTGAGTAAGATGTAGTGTTGCTGTTTGAAGGTGTAAAATTACAAAAAAAAATGGAGCTATACCCTATCTCCTTTCAAAATGTTTTTATTAACTTTGCATTAACTCTTAATTATAATACCCCATATTGATATGACCTTATTTGAAAGGCTTACAAAAAAAGCGCAGGAATACCCCCAGAGACTCGTGCTCCCGGAATCAACAGAGCCACGCACTCTCCAGGCGGCAGACCAGATCATTGCCAAGAAAGCAGCTCACATCGTTTTCCTCGGCAATAAGGATGACATCCTCGCTGAGGCTGAGAAACTCGGGCTTTCACACATTGGTGAAGCCGAATTCCACAACCCCGACGACAGTGAGTTCACAGAGAAATATGCCGAGCTCTTCTGCGAGCTTCGCAAGAAGAAGGGCATGACTATCCAGGATGCCCGCTACACAGTGAAGAACCCCCTCTACTTAGGTTGCCTTATGATCAAGAACGGCGATGCCGACGCAATGGTAGCCGGAGCCTTGAGTCCCACTTCCAGCGTGCTCCGCGCAGCTTTCCAGGTGCTTAAGACAAGACCCGGCATCTCCGTCGTGAGTGGCGCCTTCATAATGCTTCTTCCGGAGGGCTGTCCCTTCGGCGACAACGGAATGCTCGTATTCGCCGACTGTGCCGTGGTGCCTGATCCAACCAAAGAGGAACTCGCCCAGATAGCCATAGCCACAGCCAAGACTACAAAAGACATTGCAGGTCTTGACCCTGTGGTGGCTCTTCTCAGCTTCTCTACCAAAGGCTCTGCAAGCCATGAGAGAGTTGACAAGGTGCGTGAGGCCACTGAAATCGCAAAAGCTCTTGATCCGAGCCTGAAGATTGACGGCGAACTACAGAGCGATGCAGCCATCGTTCCCTCCGTAGGTAAGCTCAAAGCTCCCGACAGCCAAGTGGCAGGTCATGCCAATACCCTTATCTTCCCCTCACTTGAAGCTGGCAACATCGGCTACAAGCTTGTGCAGCGTATCTCAGGTGCAGGTGCTGTAGGCCCTATCCTTCAGGGTCTTGCCGCTCCGGTCAACGACCTTTCTCGCGGTGCCACCGTAGAAGATATTGTTAACACAATCATCGTGACCTGCAACCAAGCCATCGGCGACAAAAACCTTTAAGAAAAGATGAGCCTTCAATAAGGCAAATCTATCAAAATAATTTTCAGATATGAAGATACTTGTGCTCAACTGCGGCAGCAGCAGCGTAAAATATAAACTCATCGACTCCGCCGACAAAAAAGTGCTTGCTGAAGGCGGAGTGGAGAAAATCGGCTTGCCCGATTCTTTCCTCAAATTCAAACGTCCCGATGGCACCAAGGGAGAAATCAAAGTGGAGATGCCCACTGCAAAAGAGGCTGTGAAGAATGTGCTCGAACTCCTCACCGACCCGAAAGAGGGCGTGATCAAGAGCTATGACGAAATCGAAGCCGTTGGCCATCGTGTGGTGCATGGCATGGAATACTTCAACAAATCGGTTGTCATTACTCCCGAGGTTGTGGAGAAAGTTAAGGAATGTTATCCCGTGGCTCCTCTGCACAATCCTGCCAACGTAACCGGTATCGAGGCAATAAGCTCTATCCTTCCTGACGTGCCTCAGGTGGCAGTGTTCGACACAGCTTTCCATCAGACTATGCCAGCCAAGGCTTATATGTATGCCCTCCCCTACGAGGCATATGAGAAATACGGAGTGCGCCGCTACGGTTTCCATGGCACCAGCCATCGCTATGTGTCGCGCCGTGCCTGCGAGTTCCTTGGTCTTGACTACGACAAGCAGCGCATCATTACTTGCCATATCGGCAACGGAGCAAGCATCACAGCCATCAAAGATGGAAAGAGTGTGGACACCTCCATGGGTCTCACCCCTACCGAAGGTCTTATGATGGGTACACGTGTGGGCGATGTTGATCCGGGTGCTCTTGTCTACCTGATGGAGCAGGAGGGTCTTGATGCAGCCGGTGTGAGCAAACTCATCAATAAGCGTAGCGGCGTAGCAGGTGTATCGGAGCTTTCAAGCGATATGCGCGACATTGAGGCTGCCATCAAAGAGGGCAATGAGAAAGCCAAACTCGCACTTGAGATGTATGAATACCGTATTTTGAAGTATATCGGTGCCTATGCCGCCGTTTTGGGCGGAGTAGACATCATTGTCTTCACCGGAGGTGTGGGTGAGAATCAGATCTCCACACGTGAGCGCATCTGCCGTCAGCTTGCCTTTATGGGCGTAACCTTCAATGAGGAAGCCAACAAAGAGAGGGGCAAAGAGATAGAGATCTCCGGACCGGATTCGAAAGTACACGTGGTAGTCATCCCCACCGATGAGGAGATGATGATTGCCGAAGACACAGCAGCTCTCGTATAAGCACCACTTATAAAACTCATATAAGCAACACTTATATAAAAGCACCCTGAAAAAGAAAGAAAACTGATATATGCTTGATTTCATCACCTGGAACGCCGACCCCATCCTCTTCAGCTTAGGGCCGATCTCCGTGAGATGGTATGGTCTCGCCTTCGCGGTCGGATTCATAATCGGCTACAACATTGTGGCACGTATGTTCCGCCACGAAGGCGCCCCCGAGAAATGGCTCGGGATTCTTCTTGCCTATGTGGTGGTCGCCACAATTGTAGGCTCACGTCTCGGCCATGTGTTCTTCTATGAATGGGACTACTATTCACAGCATCCCGGCGAGATTCTGAAAATATGGAACGGAGGATTGGCAAGCCACGGCGGCACCATCGCCAACATCATCGCCGTGTTTCTGTTCTCATGGTTCGTCACCAAGAAGCCGGCTTCTTGGACATTCGATAAACTCGTGATCGCGATTGCCCTTGTGGGATGTCTTATCCGTCTTGGCAATCTTATGAACAGCGAGATTTATGGCGGTCCAACCGATCTTCCGTGGGGATTCGTATTTGTGCGCGACGGTGAGGTTGTGCCCAAACATCCTACCCAGATATACGAGGCGGCATGTTATTTCGTACTCTTCTGGCTGCTTATGTGGATGTATTGGAAGCGCAACGCGGAAGAAAGACCTTATCTTATCACAGGGGTGTTCTTCATCGGCATATTCCTGCCCCGATTCTTGATAGAATACGTCAAGAATGTGCAGGTGCAGTCGGAATACGACATGATTGCACGCTACGGCATTAACATTGGTCAGTTGCTCAGTATACCCTTCATTCTTTTGGGTGTCGGATTGGTAATATGGGCGATGGTGCATCCGAGGCAACACTGGACCTTCCCCAACAAGTTTGCCGAAGAATTGCCTAAATCGCCTTACAGGGCCAAACACTGAACAAGCCTTCCTATGAGTGAGACAGGCTATCATATAATAGTACTCGCCGTGGCGGCATTCTCCGTAATCAAGGGGTTCAAACGCGGCTTTACAGGGCAAATCTCAGGAATACTGGGATTTGCCTTTGGCACAGTGTCTGCCCATGTCTTTGAGACGGATGTCGAGATTGCACTACGTTTCATCCTGCCCTGGGTGCGCAATGCCGCAGGATCGGCATTTGTCTACAGTGTGTTGTCGTCAGTGATTGTCTATGGTCTTGTCTATAACACTTTCAAAATCTTCACGAAAGTGCTCCGCAGCGCGATGCAGGTGTTCTATGTGGGTATGCTCGACTCCATTCTCGGAGCTATGTTCAGTCTGCTGAAGTATATGCTGCTCGTCTCCATAGTCTATAATCTCCTCCTCTGTGTCAACCCCAAGTCACCCCTACTTAAATATGCCAGTGCCGACGACGGCAACATAGTTGAAAGCGTTGTGCTCCTTGCTCCGGGTCTGTTAGGATGCGGCAGCGTCCATGACCTATCCCATCTCCTCCAGCTTCACGAGGCTAAGAAAATCAGTTGCAACATAACCTCAGCGCCACTTGTTATAACCTATGACATCCCACTGCCTGCCACCGACTCCTGACCTTCAGTATTACCAAGCACTCCAGCGTATGTCTGCAGCTGCTGCCTGAGACATTAGGAAGCGAAACGTAGAATCAGGGAAATAAACAAGCCACAATAAATAATTAAGGAAATGCTCAAAGTAAAAAACCTACACGCCCAAATCAATGGGAAAGAGATATTAAAAGGAATCAATCTGGAAGTCAATCCCGGAGAGGTGCATGCAATTATGGGTCCTAACGGCTCCGGAAAGTCTACCCTCTCTATGGTGCTCGCCGGCAATCCGGCATATGAAGTGACAGGAGGAGAAGCTGAGTTTGTCGGCAAAGATCTCTTGGCAATGCCCCCCGAAATCAGAAGCCACGAAGGTGTGTTTCTCGGATTCCAATATCCCGTAGAGATTCCGGGCGTGTCGATGGTAAATTTTATGCGTGCCGCCGTCAATGCCAAACGTGAATATTTCGGTCAGCCACCGATGAGCGCAACTGAGTTTCTGAAAATGATGCGTGAGAAAAGAGCCATCGTAGAGCTTGATAATAAACTTGCCTCTCGCTCGGTCAATGAAGGATTCTCCGGCGGCGAGAAGAAGCGCAATGAGATTTTCCAGATGGCAGTGCTTGAACCGAAACTCTCGATTCTTGACGAGACTGACTCCGGACTCGACATCGACGCGCTCCGAATCGTGGCTGAAGGTGTCAACAAGCTCAAGACAGAAAACAATGCGACAATTGTCATAACACATTACCAACGTCTGCTCGACTACATCAAGCCAGACTTCGTGCATATCCTTTATAAAGGACGCATCGTGATGACCGGCGGTCCTGAACTCGCACTTGAACTCGAAGAACGCGGCTACGACTGGATCAAGCAGCAGGTAGACAATGAAGAGAATCATTGATGCGTAAGTATGAATTAGATATAGTCTGTCTTACCATTAATCTTGAAGTTATGAACGCATTGACCCAATATATAGATCTCTATAAGCAGCACGGTGAGCTTGTAGACCTCAACAGCGCCGAGGTGATTAACGGAAGAAGAGGCGATGCCTTGAGAACGCTCGAAAACACTGTCCTTCCCAAAAAGGGGAGTGAAAATTACGAGACCACCGATCTGAACGCCATACTTGCTCCTGACTACGGACTCAACATAGCCCGTGTGCCTATAGACGTTAACCCTTCCGCCTCCTTCCATTGCGGTGTGCCCACACTATCCTCCTCACTATTCCTGCTCGTCAACGACATCTATGCCGCTTCAGACCGTGCCCATGAAGGTTTGCCAGAAGGCGTCTACGTAGGAAGTCTGAGGAAATTTGCCCAAGATTATCCCGACTTTGCCCACAAATATTACGGACAGATTGCCGACATAAACAACCCGATTGTGGCTCTCGACTCCCTTCTTGCGCAAGACGGAATCGCCATTTGGGTGAAAAAGGGAGTAAAGGTTGAGAAACCTCTCCAGATTGTAAATATACTTCAAAATGGCACTCCACTTATGGCAGTGAGACGTGTGCTTGTGATTGTTGAAGAAGAGGCAGAGGTGAAAATCCTTTCGTGCGACCATACCCAGAATCCTGATGTAGATTTCCTTGCCCTATGCACCACGGAAATCTCAGTGGGGCGTAATGCAGTGGTGGATTATTATGACATGGAGGAATCTACCGAGAAGACATCCCGGCTTTCAGCCCTTTACCTTCACCAAGACGAGGGGAGCAACGTGATGATTGATGGGATAACCTTATATAACGGTACGACACGCAACGAATACCACACTCGTTTCGACGGTCGCCATGCCTCGCTCAAACTCTTCGGTATGGGCATCGAAGACCGTAGTCGTCATCTCGATACTTACTCGAAGATTGTACATGCCACCCCTGACTGCACCACCGACGAACTTTTTAAATATGTAGTTGATGATTCAGCCGTCGGAGCCTTCGCCGGACTTATCCTCGTAAATCCCGGTGCCGAAAAGACTGAGGCTTATCAGAGCAACCGTAACATCGTCGCCACCGATACGGCAAGAATGTTTTCGAAGCCCCAACTCGAAATCTACAACGACGACGTGAAATGTAGCCATGGCACAGCCACGGGCCAGCTCGACGAGATGCAGGTGTTTTATATGCGCACACGCGGTATACCCGAAGCTACAGCCAAACTTCTCCTGAAACAGGCTTTTATGGCTGATGTAATCGACGGTGTGCGCCTTGAGGGGCTTAAGGACCGTCTGCATATGCTTGTGGAACGCCGTTTTGCGGGTGCCGATCCAAGTTGTGCCTCATGCCGCACCGGCTGTCAGCCGACTCGCTAAAGTCCCGGCTTTGTAATTTAGACTCCATTGACAAAGGATCTACTAAAATTGAATGACATGACAAAAGATGAAGTCCTGAAAATAAGAGAGGAATTTCCAATCCTTGCCCGTTCTGTGGCAGGACGACCCATGATATATCTCGACAATACCGCAACTTCGCAGACACCGCGCCGTGTGGTGGAGGAGATTGACCGTATATATACCCATGAGAAAGCCAACGTCCATCGTGGGGTGCATACGTTGTCACAGGAGATGACCGACCTTCAGGAGCATACACGTGAACGAATCCGTCGTTATATCAACGCCGACTCTATTGAGGAGGTAATCTTTACACGTGGCACGACAGAGGGAATCAACCTTGTGGCTTCATCATTTGGCAGACGTTTCAAAGAGGGTGACGAAGTGATACTCACCGTTATGGAGCATCATGCCAACATTGTGCCCTGGCAACTCCTGAGAGATAAGACAGGAATAGTGCTCCGTGTGGTGGATATAAACGATCGTGGCGAACTCGACCTCGACCAATATCGCTCTCTCTTCAACGAACACACGGTAATGGCATCTTTCTGCCATGTCAGCAATGTGCTTGGCACAGTCAACCCCGTGGAGGAAATGACGGCATATGCCCATTCAAAAGGTGTACACGTGCTGATCGACGGTGCCCAGGCATCTCCACACATGCTTATAGATGTTAAAGCTATAGACTGTGATTTCTATGTATTCTCATCCCATAAGATGTATGGTCCCACCGGCATCGGGGTACTCTACGGCAAGAAACATCTGCTTGAAGAGATGCCTCCATATCAAGGCGGAGGAGAAATGATTGCGAAAGTAACCTTCGAGCATACTACCTTCGCAGAACTTCCGTTTAAATTTGAAGCGGGGACACCCGATTTCGTTGGCATTGCAGCCTTCTCAAAAGCCATAGACTTCATAGAAGATATAGGAATGAACAATATAGCCGACCATGAGCATAAGCTTCTCGACTATACTACAAGCCAACTCATAACGATTCCGGAAGTGAGGATATTCGGCACTGCTCCCCACAAAAGCGCGGTAATCTCCTTTCTAGTGGGTCATAGCCATCCTTATGATGTCGGGATGTTGCTCGATAAGCAAGGTGTGGAGGTGCGTACAGGTCATCATTGCGCTATGCCCCTTATGGATCGTCTCGACATCCCCGGCACCGTCAGAGCCTCATTTGCGGTGTATAACACTATAGAAGAGGCAGACAGCTTTATAACCGCCCTACGCAGGGCGGCAGCGATATTAAGCTGAACCTT
Source organism: uncultured Porphyromonadaceae bacterium (assembly GCA_947174225.1). Classification (GTDB taxonomy): domain Bacteria; phylum Bacteroidota; class Bacteroidia; order Bacteroidales; family Muribaculaceae; genus Lepagella. Next base: position 11,930 of record CAMWIF010000004.1, read on the forward strand.
ACCAATTATCCTCAAAAATTCAATTAACCGGTCCATAATACCAACTATCCATGATTTTCCAAAACCGCTCAAAAAGAGACATTACAGTGGCTGCCACATTTCTGGCAGTATGTGTGCTGTTGGTGTTTGCAGCGGTATGGGCATACCACTCATTCATACATAATCCTCCTTACGTCGATCCGGAACGTTATCCGGTAAGAGGTATCGACATATCGTCGCACAACGGTGATGTAGACCTTCAGAAAGCAGCCGACTCCGGTATAGACTTCGTGTTTATCAAAGCATCGGAGGGTGGAGATTTCAAAGACCGTAATTTCAGGGTAAATTACGACAAAGCTACCAAGGCAGGTCTTAAAAAAGGTGTATACCACTTCTTCCGCTTTGACCGCGACGGTGTTGAACAGGCACTCAACCTAATGCGTACTGTAGGGGGTCGCCGTCCCGAATTGGGATTTGTGATAGATGTGGAGAAAACAGGGAATCCCGACTCTATACCTCCCGAAGTAATCAACCGGCGTCTTGTGGAAATGGTAGACTATCTTAATCTTCTCGGTCATCGCGTAATGTTCTACACCAATCGCGAAGGTTATTACGATTATCTTGCCGAGACCTTTCCCGGGCAGCCCTTATGGATATGTGGCTTCTCAGAAAATCCCATTCATGCCGAATGGACATTCTGGCAGTTTAACCATCGCGGGCGTGTAGACGGCATAAAGGGAGATGTGGATATGAACGCCTTCTGCGGCAGTCGCGAAGAGTGGGAAAGTTATCTTCAAGGCTCTCTTTGGCCTTATTCCGACCACCGCAGACAATAATCGTTTCCCTCCCCTTCACAGTGCAGACAATAACACGGCTACAGTTTACGTTATGTAGTATAATGATAATGGTCACTTTCCAATAACTATCACCAAACTAAGCCTACGTGAGTCTGAAATATTTTTACATATCCCTTATTTTACTCCTGTCTTCTGTGGCATCTGCCTTTGCCATCAGTCCCGATTTCTATACATCTTCATCGGTGTTGTCACAAGGGAAATGGGCAAAAGTGCTTGTGAAGGAGTCTGGAATGCAGTTTATAAGCAATTCTACTTTGCGCGGTCTTGGATTTACCGATCCCGACAAGGTAAACGTGTATGGCTACGGAGGGCGGATGCTCCCCGAGCGTCTTGACACGTCCACCCCGGACGATTTACCGGTGGTGACATCGTTACGTATCCCTGCCGGAATCATCTTTTTCGGCACTTCGTCCGTAGCCTGGGAAGCCAAAGATACCCAAGACAGGCCATTTGCCCACATCACCAATCCTTATTCCGACAATTCCTATTATTTCCTGAGTGACATCGACACTCAGCGTCCGGTAGCGTCTGTACGTGAAGAATTGACAGCCGCATCCGCTGAACCTATCACAGTGTTCAGCGAGCGTATCCTCCACGAGCAGGATATATTAGCACCCTCCACCACAGGACGTGTTATCCTGGGTGAAGATTTCCGTACTCAGAACTCACGTAACTTCACTTTTCAACTTCCTGACAACACAGGGGAGGCAGATGTATGGGTAGCTTTCGGTGCAAAGGTCACTAACGGAGCCGGAACACTCAATATCACCGCCGCCGGTGAAGAGGCGTCCGATGCGGGCAACCGTATACCCGGAGTGACCAATTCAGAGACTTTTCTGAATCTTGCCACCTTTAGCAAAAAAGTTGCGGTGACAGACGACAAGTTAATTCTCAATCTAAACTTCAGCCATACCGGAGTCCTTTTTACCGCTGCTCTCGATTATATCGAGATTGCTTATAAGCGTGCGCTTCGTCTGCGCAACGATGAGCTTTATTTCTATCTCAATCCGGAAAATGCCTCGGAGGTACGTCTTGAAGGCTGCACGGAAACTACTGTGCTTTGGGATGTCACCGACCCCGTTCACCCGCAGGAAGTAGAGCTAAGACGTGAAGGCAGCGCCGCATCATTCGTTACCCCTCAAGGGCTGCGTGAATACGTGGCTTTCAGTCCGCTGAAAGTATCTCGCGCCGCTGTCGGAGCCGGAACAGTGCGTAATCAGAATCTCCATTCTATGGAAGCTCCCGGAATGTTGGTGGTGTCTCCCGAACAGTTCCGCACCCAGGCTCAGAAATTAGTTGACATCCACGCTAAAACCGACGGACTAAGTGTTGTGGTAGTGACCCCTGAAGAGGTATACAACGAGTTCTCCTCCGGCAATCCGGATGTGACAGCTTTCCGCCGACTCCTTAAAATGTGGTATGACCGTGCCGACGGTGACCCGACAGCCTACACAAAGTTCTGTCTGCTCTTTAGCCGCCCCACCTACGACAATAAGATGAGTACTCCCATAGTGAAACGTGCCGGCTATCCGCGCATACCCATCTGGCAGGAGCCTAACACCTTCACTGATGCCGGTTCATACTCTACAGATGACTACATCGGAATGCTCGACGATCAATCCGACGTACTCAGTTTGGGTAATGCCCGCCTACATGTGGCAGTAGGCCGTATGCCGGTCAAAAGTGTGGCTGAAGCTGAAAATGCAGTGACAAAACTTGAGAAGTATCTTCTTTCCCCTAACCTTGGCACATGGCGCAACAATGTGATGGTCATTGCCGACGATCAGGACAACGGTCAGCATCTTGATCAGGCTGAAAAAGTAATCGCAGCTATGCGCAAAGGAGAAAATGGCGGTAACCTCATCTACGAAAAACTTTATCTCGATGCTTGGCCTATAGGTCACTCAGGACAGGGAGCCGTATATCCGGAAGCGAAGCAACGTATGATGGATAAGATCTCGGAAGGTGTAACCCTTATTGACTATATAGGCCACGCTAACCCTCGTAGCTGGGGACACGAAAATCTGTTGACGTGGACTGACATCACCACTATGAGCAATCCCAATCTTCCTTTCATATACGCCGCAACCTGCGAATTCCTCAATTGGGATGCCGACGATGTGAGCGGAGCCGAGGAGCTGTGGCTTAATCCCACAGCCGGTATAATCGGTATGATGTGTCCCAGCCGAAAGGTATATATCTCAGCCAACGGCACACTCAATGAGAAGACCGGGGCTTGGTTCTTCAGACGCGGCAACGATGGCCGTCCCCTGCCGCTCGGAGAGATAATGATAAACGGCAAGAATGATTATATGGGCGACACCAATAAACTCCGTTATGGATTTATGGGCGACCCCGCTATGCGTCTTCCCTATCCCTCCTATACAGCCGAGGTGACAACGCTCAACGAAGCACCTGCACCGATAGATTTTGCTGAATTGCCCGAACTGAAAGCACGTTCAAAAGTAACTCTCTCAGGTTCTATCACAGACACCGAAGGGTCTGTTGTTGAAGATTTCAATGGCACAGTTGATATTCAGCTCTATGATGCAGAGAAAGTGGTGGAGACCTATGGTAACGGTTCAGATGGTGTGGTAAAAACATATAACGATCGCAAGACCCGTCTATACATCGGACGCGCTGCTGTAAAAAACGGATTATGGGAAACTACTTTCGTAATGCCCACAGAGATTGAGAATAATTACAGCCCTGCCCTATTCTCTTTCTATGCAGTAAATGAGGCAGGTGACGAGGCTAACGGTTCATTCGACCGTCTATACGTCTACGGATTCGAGACCGAGGTGGAAGATGATTTCGACGGTCCGTCAATTACCGATTTCTATCTCAACAACCCCACTTTCATAGACGGAAGAGCCATCGGACCTAATCCCGTGGTGTATGCCACTCTGTCTGACCCTTCCGGCATCAATCTTTCTGAGGCGGGCATAGGGCATAAGATGACTATCTCGCTCGACGGAAAGAAATGGTATGACGATGTGAACCTCTACTACAACCCTGACGGTGAGACGTATGAAAGGGGAGCTATCTCCTATCCACTCTCCGGAATAGAGCCGGGCGACCATTCGTTGACCCTTACTGTATGGGACACTGCCAACAATTCCTCTTCAGCCACTCTCAGCTTCTCGGTGAGGGCAGACTGGAGTCCCTCAATCTCTACACTTGCTACAGATGTCAACCCGGCATCTACGTCGGTAATGTTCAGTATAGGTGTAGACGGTTCTGTCGGCAATATGCCTTGTCTACTCGAAGTGTTTGACCTTGGAGGGAAACGAGTATGGTATACGGAGGCTTCCGGTTTCTCAGAGAGTGTCAACAGTCTTAACCAACGTTGGGATCTCCGTGACACTAATGGTCACCGCGTAGCACGTGGAATCTACCTCTACCGGGCTACTATTACCACTCCGGAGGGACACGTCATCACAAAGACCCGTAAATTAGCTGTCACCGCTTGACCCTTCCCCACCTATGGTAAACCATATAATCTTACCCGAACCGACATTACGTCGCCTTCCTTGGTATCTGGCATATGTAGAGATCCTGAAGGCACGCAATGTGGAGTACGTATCGTCAACTCAAATATCAAGGGCTCTCAATGTGGATGCTTCTCAGATAGCCAAAGACCTCTCTTTCCTATCATTGAAAGGGAAAACGAGGATTGGCTATGAAGTGGCAGCTCTTGTTGATACCCTGTCGGAGTTTTTGGGATTCACCACTACACATAAAGCCTTTGTATTTGGGGCGGGTAGTCTCGGCAAAGCACTTATGCAAGACTCCGGACTGTCAATCTATGGATTGGAGATAGTGGCAGGTTTCGATATAGACCCACAGAAGACGGGCACTCGTGTAGGCGATGTGCCCATCTATCATATAGATTCGTTGGCAGAGGTGATGCAGCAGTCGCCTGCTACGATAGGCATACTCACTGTCCCGGCTGAATGTGCCCAAGACACAGCCGACATAGCCATAGGTGAAGGAATACGTGCCATCTGGAATTTCACACCATATAGGGTAAAGGTGGCAGAAGGGATTGTTATGGCAAACACTTCCATATATGCTCATCTTGCACTCATATACAACCGCCTCAGCGCACCGGTATGAAAACAATAGTCATTGAATCCTCCTCTCCCCTCTCGTGGTATTTTATAGCCGACTCTGCTCTGGTAAATGCCGGTAAGCCCTTCTTTATTCCTGAATTTGCCGACGAATTTGAAGCCTTCCTTGCTCCGGTGGTAAGAATAAACCGTATTGGCAAGTCAATAGGCTCACGTTTCGCAGAACGTTATTTCACCGATATAGCCCCGGCTGTACATTTCCGGGCATCGAAGCTGCGTCGAGAATTGTTGGCAGCCGGACTTCCTACGGATGCTGCCCATAGTTTTGATCGTGCTATGACTGTAGGAACTTTTCTTCCGACTTCAGAATTTTTCTGTGGTAGTCCTTTGATTATGCTAAAAAACGGAGAGGTAGCTACCGAATGTAATACAGTAAAAATGAAATCCTCCATCGGACCTCTTCTTGAAGCTGTAAGTCATTCCAACACTATTAAAATGGGAGACTATCTTGTGCCGCAGCTCTCTAATCCGGTAGGGATAGAGATTGGAGATACACTTAACGTTGCTCTTGGCACAGACATCTTGCTCACTATTCATATAAAATAGCTTCTGCCTAACCGCTTCAGGTGCTTCGGAAGGCGATTCGAAGATTATACTTTTTGGGATAGAAGTATTTTTTACGATTACTAATTGTTATCTATTTGTAAAATTGGATAAATAATTGTAATTTTGCACCAGCTTTTTGTCGAAGGTCAGATTAATCCTTTTTATGGAACAGAAATGGCAGTGTCGCAAGGCTTACAGGTAAAAGAATCCAAACTAATCAACTGATTCAATAAAAATGCTATCTATCGCAGCAAGTCTGATTATGCTTGTCGGGTCGTATGGCGCACCCGAAGAAAATAATTTCCGCACATTTTCATTTGATCTCGAATCCGGTCAGATTATGCCCCTTGATTCAATCTCCGGATTAAGTAATCCATCCTTTTTAGCCGTCGCAGACAACGGCGAGACTGTTTTGGCAGTAAATGAGGAAGACAGCTACTCCTCAGTATTGACTATGCTTAGAAAGGATGGAGCCGACGGCCACTATACTCCCGTGGCTCAACAGCCCGTAATCGGTAAGAAACCTTGCCATGTGGCTGTATCTCCCAACGGTGAATATGCTGTCACTGCCAACTATTCCAGCGGCACAATATCCGTATTCCCTTTCAAAGGTGAAGAGAAAGAACTTGGCAAACCTCGAATTGTTAAATTCCAAGGTCACGGTGTCGATACAATCCGTCAGGAAATGCCACACCCACATTGCACCACTTTCACTCCCGACGGTAAGTTTATGGTGGTGACCGACCTCGGCACCGACCGTATACATCAATTCCCCCTCGACTATGATGGTGATGTAGATCTCTCAGGTGTGCTCGATGTATCCGTCACTCCCGGCTTTGGACCACGCCACATCGTATTTGATAAGAAGTGTGAAAACGGCTATATGATAAACGAATTGACCGGCAACGTGTCCCATTTCCGCTACAGCACCTATCACGACACTTTAAACGCTGTAAACGCATATGAGTCAAACTCCGGGCATGTGGGAGGCGGCTCCGCAATAAACATTTCTCCTTGCGGCAAATGGGTGTATGCCTCCAACCGCCTCAACGGCGATGGCATTGCCGTATTCAAGATTGACACCTCCAATGGCTGGGAGCTTGTACCACTTAGTTATACTCCCACAGGTAAATATCCACGCCATTTTACCCTGACACCTGACGGTAAATGGCTCTTGGTTGCTTGTCAAGACGACAATCGCATTGAGGTATACAAATGTAACGAGAAAGACGGCAGCCTTACCCCTACAGGTTATAGCGTACCCTGCTCACAACCTGCCTGTATCGTCTTTACTCCCGCTTCCGCTCCTGAAACAGCCGACAATACCTCAAAATGATTCCCTCTGCTTAAAAGAGATAATGATATAGCAGCCGCTCCGATGGCTTATGGTAAGCCATCGGAGCGGCTGCTATATCATATACTTGAAAGAGCTCGTCTTATTGCTGAGTCAGCACATGGGGCATAAGATTGCGTGTGGTGGTGCCGAAGCGTACCTTATAACTCTTCGCCATTGGGTCATACCCCTCTATTACACCTTCGCCAAACACTTTATGACGCACTCGCGTGCCATTCGCCATCGGTGCCTCGGCTCCGACACCCAATTCCTCATTGAGCATCTTTACCAAACCTGCCGTACCTTCCTTCAACATCGGATCGAGTTTTCCCTCAACCTTAAGCATTCCCTCAGGTACCTCCGAAAGGAATCTTGACGGAAACTTCAACGCACCGTTTTCGTTGATGTAACCCTCCGACTCGCAAAGCCAGAGCATCTTCTCAGCACGTGTCACCGCCACATACATAAGTCGGCGTTCCTCCTCCTCACCATCCTGTCGGCGTTCACGGATAGAACGGTGATTGGGGAAGATTCCCTCTGTAAGTCCGACAACAAACACCTCCGGAAATTCCAAGCCCTTTGACTGATGGATTGTCATCATCCTTACACGCTCCGAATCGTTTGAACGGTCTACATTCGTATAAAGAGCTATCTCCTGAAGATATGATATAAGATCGGCATCCCCCTCATCAATTCTCCCTGCCTCAAATTCCTTCATAGAATTGATAAGCTCCACAATATTCTCAAGGCGTTCCTCTTCCTCGTCGGTGCGGTAAAGATCGGAAAGACCTGAGACATTCATAAGCCAGTCGGTAAGTTCCGAAACAGCCATAACAGGGACTCGTGACCGTGCCTCGTCGATAAGTTGCAGAAACTTATACATTGCCGGCTTGTTAAACGGTTTCTCATCTATATGATTTCGCAAAGCTGTCATAAGCGACACGCCCTCCTCCTCGGCAATCTTCGTCAAGGCTTTCATCGACATCTCTCCGAATTTACGTGCAGGAAGATTGACAATACGACTGAACGACATATCATCGGCATCTGAAGCCACAAGGCGAAGATAGCTCAACACATCCTTAATCTCCTTACGCTCAAAGAAACGTACACCGCCCCAGACACTGTAAGGGATGTGATGGCGAAGGAGAGCCTGTTCAAGATGTCGAGAAAGGAAGGAGCTACGATAAAGTATGGCAAACTGCGAATGGGTCATACCTTCCTTAACACCCTCCTCAATACGTGTGGCTATTGCCTCAGCCTCATCCTTCTCCGACTTTGAGTGAAGATGCACCACCTGACGCTCGTTAAGCTTAACAGTGAAAAGATCTTTCTTCACACGGTTCTTGTTATGGTCGATTATATGGTTAGCCACTTCAAGAATATCTGGGGTGGAGCGGTAGTTCTCATTGAGAATTATATCCGTTTGCGCTTTGAAATCTACAAAAATCTTAGGATTCGCTCCACGCCACTCATAGATAGCCTGATCGGGGTCGCCCACAACGAAAAGATTACCGTGATGCTCTGTGATGGCGTGAAGAAGTTTCCAGTCGTCGCCGGTGCAGTCCTGCACCTCATCCACCATCACATAATTCAGTTTCTCAGTCCATTCCTTCCGTGCATCGGGGAAATGACCTAAGATATAAAGTGTGAAATAGAGAAGGTCGTCATAGTCGAGCGCATATTGTTTGAGCTGCAGACGCAGATACCTCACCGTGGCATCAGAAGCTGCCGATGAGGAACAAGGTAAGAGATGATTCTGGATATATTGTGTCGGGGCATATCCTTTATAGGCTGCCACCTGTTTCAGGAAACGCTCGGCAGTGGTCTTCCGGCGGTCGATGCCGAACTCCTGCATAGCCTGACGGGCAAGTGTCTTGCCATCCTCCTCATCAATAATCACGAAATTACGGGGATAGCCGATGCGGTAAATCTCCTTACGCAGAAATTTGGCACAGAAGCTATGGATAGTGCAGATGAAATCGTTGACACTCCCTCGGTCAACCATTGTAGAGATACGTCGCTTCATCTCCTGAGCCGCCTTATTGGTGAAGGTGAGGCATAGGATATTGCCGGGACTTATACCAATCTCATTTACGATGAAAGCGTAACGGTGGGCAAGCACACGGGTCTTTCCCGACCCGGCACCCGCGACGACGCGCACACGTCCCTCAGTAGCTTCTACAGCCTGCTGCTGACGATTGTTTAATACCATTTATAATTTTCCCCCTATCAATTCTCCAGTAACACCACGGCATTTGCAGCGATACCTTCACGCCGTCCGGTAAAACCAAGACCCTCCGTGGTGGTGGCTTTAACCGACACCCTGTCAACGCTTACCTTCATCACCTCGGCAAGCTTGGCACACATCGTCTCGATATGTGGCTTGAATTTCGGTGCCTCAGCCATTATCGTGAGATCTACATTTCCAATTTCATAACCCTTCTCGCGCATCATTCTGCACACCTCAGCAAGAAGCAGCTTGCTATCGGCACCCTTATACTTCGGGTCGGTGTCGGGGAAATGATAACCGATGTCGCGCAGTGCAAGTGCACCTAAAATAGCGTCGCAAAGGGCGTGTATAGCCACATCGGCATCGCTGTGGCCGAGCAGACCGTGAGTATGCTCCAATTTTATGCCACATATCCATAATTCGCGACCCTCCACGAGCCTATGCACATCATATCCTTGTCCTATTCTTATCATAGCGTTGGCTTTTCAAAAATTCTGTTCTTATATCTGCTTTATTTATCTGCGTCGTTTGCCAAGCTTATATCCTTAAGCTCGGTTTATCTACGTCGTTTGCCAAAAAGATCCTGCAAGCCCTCCATGTCAAACGACAGGGTGAAGCGTAAGGTCTGGTCGAGAGGAGAACTTTGTGCCGTAGCCATCATATATGAGGCATCCAAGCGTACCACATTGAGGGAGAAACCCGCACCGAAAGTGAAGTAGCTTCGTCCACCCTTCATAGCATTCTCATAATTATAACCCATACGGGCAAAGAACTGCTGGTTGTAGGCATATTCTCCACCGATTGAAACGTTAATTTCCTTCAGCTCCTCTGAGAAGCCGCCCGGTGCATCCGAGAAGCTTTTGAATATACCGGTGATAGGCGACATAGTTTCCCACTTCTCCTTAGCCTCCTCATATTCTATCTGACCCTCCACAGTGTTCATATCGTAGTCCTTCTCGCGAGGCATAGTCGGCACCAAGAGCTTGTTGAGGTCAAGACCGATAGAGAGGGTGTTGTAATCGGCAAGGGGGAACATAAACTGTGTTCCGAGTCGGAGATTGGTCGGAAGGAACGCATAGTTTGTGCCGTGGTCATAGCTCACCTTCGTACCGATGTTGGAAATGTCGAAACCCCAGGAGAACTGACATTCGTTACGCCCGATCATAGGATAAGTGACGTAATAACCGGAAAGGTCAACCGAGAACGCACTTGCTGCCGTGTTTGATTCGCCTGAATAGGCATCGTCATAAGAGAGGTCAGAAAGGATATAGCGCAATACTACACCCATTGAGAATTTCTCCGACAATTTACGGGAATAGCCAAGGTCAAGAGCAAACTCATAGGGATTAATAGTCTGAATAGCACCCTCACCTGCCTGACCGCCCATAGTGACCTCGCCGAGCGAGAAATAGCGGAAAGAGGCGGAGAGAGCCTGGTTGTCGCCGCTGCCAAGTTTCCAATAGCCGGTTATATCGCCAAGGAAAATGTCATTCACGATTTTACGTAACCAAGGGGTATAAGACACGGCTACACCACCCCCACTGTAGGCGAAGGCATACTTGGAGGGATTCCAGAACTGGGAATTGACATCGGGATCTGTAGCCGCACCGAGGTTGCCCATACCCGAACCACGGGCATCGGGGGTGATACTTAGAGTGGTGACACCCGTATTGACGGGGTTGAAGTCATTGTCCTTTATATCGTTCTGCGCCAATGCCTCCGGCAGGAAAGCTGAGGCGGCGACCGCAACGGCAAAGATATGCTTATTTGAAAAATTCATCTGTCCGATTAGCTGAAGATAAGAGTTAGGGCGCAACCCTACTATAAATAAACACCAAAAACCCTCATTTATTGCCTATCAACGCCAATATCACCCTTAGCTCCCTACTGCAAATAAAAAGGTAGCTTGCTTACCTACCTACAACCTATCTTTCTGAAGAAATCAATAATTGCTTCCAAAAATTTTCCATTTATCTTTTTTTGAGTTATCTTTGCCATTGGATTAGATCATCTTTAACTGAAGGCTTTTATGGAAGAGAACAACAAATATGTCAGCTTTGACTGGGCCATGAAGCATATGCTTCGCGACAAGGCTAATTTCGATGTGCTCGAGGGACTTCTCACGGTGCTCATCGGCGAGAAGATTACGATTGTCGAGATTCTTGAAAGCGAGGGTAATCAGAATTCCGAAAGAGGCGTATTTAACTGTTTAGACGTAAAGGCACTTAATTCAAAAGGACTTATCATAGTCGAGGTTCAGCTCATACGAAAACTGTATTATATCGAGAGAATGCTTTTCGGCATTCCTCAAAGTATATCCAAACGTATATTTTCGGGAGACAAGTATG
>CAMWIF010000005.1 GCA_947174225.1 uncultured Porphyromonadaceae bacterium
AGGGAGCATAAACAGGCAATATTAGCCGTTTATGCTCTCTTTCTGTTAATTCGTACCTGAATTTTATCACTAATTATTGATAAGAGTGTCTATGTCATGCTCCACAGTGTCGATGGTGCCGATGCCGAATTTCTCTTTGAGCACCTTCAATACATCGGGTGTGAAGAAGGCAGGAAGGGTAGGTCCGGTGTGGATGTTCTTCACTCCAAGAGCAAGGAGCGCGAGAAGCACGATCACTGCCTTCTGCTCATACCAAGCGATGTTGAACACGAGGGGGAGATCGTTAATACTTGGAAGATTGAAAGCATCTTTAAGAGCAAGGGCTATACGCACGAGAGAGTAGGAATCGTTACATTGCCCGGCATCGAGAACACGAGGCACACCTTCGATGTCGCCGAGCGGCAATTTGTTATAGCGATATTTGGCACATCCGGCGGTGAGTATCACGCAGTCTTTCGGAAGTGCCTCGGCAAACTTCGTGTAGTAGTCACGCGAGGGCATACGTCCGTCGCAACCTGCCATAACTACGAATTTGCGAATCTTTCCCTCCTTGATCAGTTCGATAATCTTCGGGGCAAGCTCAATCACCTGATGATGTGCGAAGCCACCGACGATTTCACCGTGCTCAATCTCTGTGGGAGGAGGACACTTCTGTGCATGGGCAATAAGTTCGGAGAAATCGGTAGGTTTGCCATCCTTACCGGGTTCGATATGCTTAGTGCCCGGCATAGCCACTACACCTGTTGTGTAGACACGATCCATATATGTGGTCTTAGGACGTGGAGGCACAATACAGTTGGACGTGAAGAGGAACACACCGTTGAATGTCTCAAATTCCGTGGTCTGCTTCCACCAAGCGTTACCATAGTTGCCGGCGAAATGCGGATATTTCTTGAAGAAGGGATAATATTGACCCGGGAGCATCTCAGAGTGAGTATAAACGTCTACACCCTTGTCTTTGGTCTGCTCCAAGAGATCTTCAAGGTCCTTTAGGTCGTGACCTGAAATAAGGATACCCGGACGGTTTCTTACACCGATGTTTACCTTGGTAATTTCAGGATTTCCATAAGTTTCGGTATTGGCTTTATCGAGAAGAGCCATTGCTTTCACACCGCCTTCACCTACACCGAGCACAAGATTATAGCAAGCATCAACACTAAGGTCGGGACGGGCAGTCTCAGCCATAGCATCCTCAATAATGGTATACACGTCTTCATCTTCATAACCGAGATTGGCGGCGTGACGGGCATAGGCTGCCATACCTTTGCAGCCATAGATAGCAAGTTGCTTCAGACCACGAATATCCTCATTCGGTTCGGCAAGTACACCTGTAATCTTTTCAAGCTCCATTGCCTCTTCCGGTTTGGCGTAGAATTCTACTTCGGGGAGGTCGGGAAGCTCGATTCCCTCTTTCTTGGCAGTGCCGGCAAGGATATTTTTCAATTCAAAGCCACGACGTATGTAATCGTCAAGCGAGGGATTATCAAAGTTGGCGTTTGTGATAGTGGTAAACAAGGCATCTATCACGAAGTGACTCGCCTCGCGTGAAGCGTTGCCTTTCTCTCTGAGGGCGCGGTTGATTAGAGCTATTCCACGCACACAATAGAGAAGCAAATCCATACGGGCGGATGTCTCAGGCTTTTTACCACATACACCTTGCAGGACACATCCAGTGCCATGAGCTGTCTCCTGACACTGGTAACAAAACATTTTTTCAGAGTTTTCCATAGATACAAAATTACAATTTATGGATTAAGCCTTGATTTTGATAAGCATTACTTTTGAATCAGCTTTGGCAATTACGCTATGGGGCACGCCATCACCAACAAGCATAAACTCACCGGCATTGATGGTGTGAGGCTTGTCAATCATTGTGAATTCAATGGAACCCTCAATCACATTGACCATAAGCTCTGCGGGAGCAAGATGTTCAGCAAGTTTCTGGCCTGTCTTAAGGGCAAGCAATACTACGCCTCCGTTGGCATTCTCAAATATGCGATGGAACTGCACGTGATCCTCTGCGGATTGGATCTGATCAGCGAGTTTATGTACTTCGCCGAATTTATACTCTGTTTCTATCATAGCAAAAATTAAAAATTGATTAAGTAACAAGTATGGAGATTTTATCTTCGCTTGATTAACTGATTAACGTCTTATCATTGAAATTTGTTCACATCAATTATTTTCTTAGGGAGATGGAAAAGAGGATCTCGCGTCCTCGTAGCAATCGTTGGCTTTCGAAGGAGTTAAGTCGGTTGTATGACTTGTAATTGTATGTACGCCGGTTAAATATGTTATTCAGTATAGCGGAGAGTTCGAGACGCTTACCGAGCTTGAAAATAAGTTTCGTATCGAGAAGAAAGACATTCTTGAAGTTGTCGGCGGTCAGTTCATTACGATAATGCTCGCCGCTTATGTGCCATTGCCATTTATCGTGTGGTATGATGTTGAAGAGAATTTCATTCTCCATACTCCCAAGCCACGATGCCTTTACGGTGTTCATAGCGAGCTGGCTTGACGAGAGTTTGAAGCGATAGTCGAAGCTGAACCAACGGAGGGGTGAGCCGTTTAACTTGGCACCCACTGACCAATGTTTGGTAACGGAATTTACGTTGCGGTCTTCGGAGAGGAGATGTGATTCTTGACGGGAGAAGGAGCCATTGACATTTATGCTTCCTCGCATAAAATCGAGTGTCTTGCCAATATTGCCACTCGACATCAGCATCTTTCCATCACTTTTGGCAGATGTGTAGGAATATACTACATAGTCACCGAAAAGCTGCTGCGCCATCGTATAGGGAAGATGCGACCAGGATTGCATCAACATAGCGTTTGCGAATAAGCCCCTGCGAGTATTCTTATACGCAACACTGGCTGAGAGGTTTTGTGAAGTCGAATTGTAGAAGTCATCCACACCTCGGCGAAAGGAACGGTAGTCAGTCATTACGAATCCCGGCTGGATCATATTCAGATCCATAGGTGAACGTCCTGTACCTCCTCTAATTCCAATTGAGAGACGATTGCTCGGTTTCCAGTTGACGCTGAAGGTAGGGGAGAAGTATGCCTCATTGCGGTCGGCAATGGCCTTGTCGAAGTGATAGGTGGCAAAACTTACAGGAGCGTTTAGAGTGAAGTTGATACGCTTTATCCAATATTCAAACTTAGGAGTAACATATATCGTGAAATAATTGGTGTTAAGGACATTGGTAGTCTCACCGGGAATGGCATCCGGCATATCGGGAAGTTCAGAATTGAAGGTACGTAGATAGCCTTTCATCCCTCCTTCCAAGCTTATTGTGATTCCCTTGACAGAAAAAGCATATGCCGCGCTTTCGTTTGTGTAGAAAGCGTAATCTTTTATGTGTTGGCGTATGAATGTCTCGTCGATGGCTACGGAGAGGGTCTGCGGCAAGGATTCCCATTCATTCACACTTTTGAATGTGATGAGATGTTTCCCTTTGAAACGTTTTATGAGTTTGAAATCGTTGCTGACATAGTAATTCGGCAACGCCGCTGTCTGGTCATTCGGAAGGGAGCCGGTGACCTTAAGACCCACATTGTCCCAATCTATATTTGTGGTCAAGGTATTATTGATAAATGCTGTCTTTTGGTTAAGCTCATAGATGAATTTCCCTGATAAGGCATGTGTGCGGTCAACAGCGCTTCGGTTTTCGGTGACAATACGGTCGCCATGGTCAAGAAAATAGGTTGTTATATTGGCTGCATCGGAAACAACACGATTGAAGGAATAGTCAATCTGAGCTTTGAACTCACCGCGTCCCCATTTCCACAGATTATTGGTAGATACGAGTGCCGAGCGATTAAATAGGGTACGTTTGGCACTGAGATTCGGCACACCGGGAAGGGAAATGTCCACATAGCGTTGCAGGTCGGTGCCACGTCGTGAAGCGAAGAAGTCAGTGGCGTGTGAAGAAAGGTCTTCACCGATGTTGTTGGTCTTAAATGTAGTGATATTCTGAAAACCGGGCATCACTGCCATCGCGAATACTTCACCATCCCAAATTCCGCCTTCAGGTTGCCAGGCATAGCCTCCTCCTGCATCACCATGAAAGGTCCAAGTTGCCTTGGCTTTATTTTTCAATTTCAGGTTGATGGCTGCTTTGTCGGAGAAGGATATGCCGGAAAGAACCTGCATAGGCTGGTGATTCTCCATGACTTCCACTGCGCCCACATCCTCATGGCTTATGCCATTGGTGGCAATGCCATATTTCCCACCGAGCAGGTCAGAGCCTTCAATATAGAATTTATTTATATCTTCCCCCTGATATTGGATTTTACCGGATTTTTCCACGTTAATGCCGGGCATTCTTTGTAGCACGTCGCCGATAGAGCGGTCTTGCTTTTGGGCGAAACTGCCTACATTGTAGGTGATGGTGTCACCCTGTTCCCTAATCTTGTCTGCCTTCACTGTCACCTCTTTAAGTAGTGTTGAGCCGGGCTCCATATAGACTGTTAGGGGGAAAATAACGCTGTCAAGAGGGATAATCTGCTTCGCAAAGCTCATCATGGCTACTTCAAGTTGACAATCGGAGACAGACGGAAGGCTGATGTTGAAACTTCCGTCGGCTTTGGAGGTGGCATACTTCTTGATT
This sequence comes from uncultured Porphyromonadaceae bacterium, assembly GCA_947174225.1. GTDB lineage: Bacteria > Bacteroidota > Bacteroidia > Bacteroidales > Muribaculaceae > Lepagella. The sequence continues at coordinate 4,614 of CAMWIF010000005.1, forward strand.
TTTCCGTTGCTATCTTTTATTATAACTGATGCTCCGGTGAGAGGCTGTTGGTTCTCCTTTTCAATTACCTTCCCGGTGACATCGACCTGTGCCGCTGCATTTGCCGCCACACACAGACACATCGAATAGATTATCGAATAGATTATAGCTGCTTTCATTCGTGGTAATCGGTTTCAAGAAAATCGTCTTTCCCTTTATAGTCTATTTTATCGCTTAAATTTACGTTTCCCCCGGTCATAGCTTTTATTTGTGCTGCACGGTTTCGCAGCGTATGGTCTCTCATTTTGAGATATGATTTCCTTTTCGTTTTGAAAGTCTTGTCATCTTCAAATGGGTCTTTTAGCGGTTCGTTACATTTTTGCAGTCCTTTTATCTCAAATCCATAATTTCCGTCCATAGTTTCCGCTTTCAGTATCAGACCGGGCAATCCACAAAGTTGCCACGGACCATCTTGCACAGCAATGTCGAGGGCGAACCAGGCTCTCCATCTCCGTCCGTGGTAGTCAGCGGTAGCCGATGAACACTCATACCCCAAAACTGTAGTTGTGGAATCGCTGAGTTCCCACGTCAATTCGCTCATAGGAATTGTGTACTTATATTTATCAGCTCCACTGTCGTTCCATATGGTTATCTCTTCCGACTCAAAATCTTTCCTGCATCTGTAATGATCTTTTGACATAAGTCCCTTTTCTTTCATAATTTTTAAGGCATCGGCTCCCGTGCGCATAAATTCGTCAAGAGCAGCCTCGAAAGCTTGATCATAAATTGCTCTTCCGTTGGGGTCGTGCTTAAGAGAATCTACATAGAATGTCTGTGGGTCATAGTAATAGGAGCTGCCCGGAGCAATTTGTAATATGAAACGATTCTTCTTAGGATTTTCAGGGTCGTTAGCAGGTGGTTCGTCCCTTAAATTCCAAGCCTCATATTCTGCTTTAAGGTAAGCGTAGGAGGGCTCAATGGCATTTGCCGTGAGTGAGGAGAGTGCCAAAAAGATATATGAAAGGTATTTTTTCATTGGTTTTTTGTGGATTGGCTGTTTTATGGCAAAGTTAATATTAAAAAATTAGTTTTGCAACAAGTAAATTAGTTAATTGTACTTTGTTCTGAAATTAATCATGTAAAGTCACTACAACAAGAAAAGCCTTCGTTGGAAATGTAGGTAATAATATTGAGATTGGTGGGATTTTTTGTTAATTTTGCGATATTTTTCAGGAGCTGCCCTTCTGATACATCCTTAACCTGCAATTTTGGTAAGATATTATTTATGAGATTCGATGAACTTTTGACAAATGATGACTTGTTGGATGCATTGTATGACATGCACTTCGACGAGTGTACCCCGATTCAGGAACTTGCAATTCCTCCCGTCTTGGAGGGTCGCGACCTTCTTGCCGTGGCTCAGACTGGCACCGGCAAGACAGCCGCTTATCTCCTTCCGGTGATCGAACGTCTCGTGAATGACAACTATCCTCAGGATTGCGTCAACTGCGTTGTGATGGCTCCCACCCGTGAACTTGCCCAGCAGATTGACCGTCAGATGCAGGGCTTCTCTTATTTTATGCCTGTCACCGGTATGGCGATTTACGGAGGCACAGATGGAAATACTTATGAGCAGCAGCGTAAAGGTCTTAAAATGGGTGCGGATATTGTCATAGCCACTCCGGGCCGCTTGTTGGCTCACTTGAATATGGGCTATGTGGATCTTTCAAAAGTGTCATTCTTTATATTGGATGAGGCCGACAGGATGCTCGATATGGGTTTCATAGACGATATTATGCAGATTGTGGGGCATCTGCCAAAGGAGCGTCAGACCCTTCTCTTCTCAGCTACAATGCCCCCGAAAATACAGCAGCTCTCAAAGCAGATTCTCAATAATCCGGCAGAGGTCAAGATAGCGGTGTCGAAGCCGGCTGAGAAAATCAAGCAAGGTGCCTACGTGTGCTATGAGACGCAGAAACTTCCGATACTTGAGCATCTCTTTAAGGAGAATCCTCCGCACAGGGTGATTATATTCTCATCTTCCAAACTGAAGGTGAAGGAACTGGCAAAAAGCCTCAAAAGAAAGAATCTGAAAGTGGGAGAGATGCACTCCGATCTTGATCAGAATGTGCGCGAAGAGGTGATGCTTCAGTTTAAAGCAGGACACATTAATGTGGTAGTAGCCACCGACATCATCTCACGAGGCATCGACATTGACAATATCGAGACGGTGATAAACTACGATGTGCCGCGAGAGGCTGAGGATTATGTTCATAGGATAGGAAGGACGGCACGTGCCGATAAAGACGGCAGTGCCTATACCTTCATAAGCGAAAAGGAGAGGGGAAGATTCAAGATTATAGAACGTTTACTTGAAAAAGAGGTAGAAAAACTGAAAGTGCCGGAGGAGTTTGGTGAAGTGCCTGACTATAAGGTTACCGAACGAAGTAAAGGTAAGTGGGTACGAGGAAAGGGTAAGGGACGCTCTTATAGAGGTCCCCATAGAAGAGGTCATCATCGGCAAAAAGATAGTAACAAGAGACAAGGTGGCAAGTCTAAGACTGCCGGTTCTTCGCCGCAGAATGGTGAAGGCGTTGCTGGTGACGCATAAGTTGCCAGGAATTGATAATGTTTTGCCAAGCGATATATGCAGCAGGTGCCAGAGAGGAGATGGGATTGAGGTAAGCGAGAGCAAGCCAAACAGCCAATACGGTGTTTTTCTGTCCAAGTCCTTGACCTCCGGAAACCTTATCACCGAAACGTCCTCCGATAATACGCCCTATCTTGAATTGGATCAGGCAGGCTACCAGCGCCCCAATAGCTAATAAAATCATTGTGAAGGTGAGCGAAGGCTCCCAGCGTTGTATGGCAAAACTTACACAACTGCCTACAACGATGCACAGTGATATTGCCCACAGATAGAAAGAAAGCTGCTGCATTCCTACTATTTTGGAATGAATACGAGGGAAGAGATAACGGAGTATCAGAGCCAGGGCAAGGGGTGCAAGGATAAGAGGAAAGACTTGTATAAGAATGAGTTTGAACGATTGTAAGAAGGTGATTTCCGGATGATCTCCAATGGCTGCAAAGATCAATGGTCCTGCAATAGCCACCACTGCATTGCAAAGCAGGCTATAGGTGGCAACTTTTGAAATGCTGCCACCGAGCATTGACGTGATTACGGGAGCTGCAGTTGCTGTAGGAATGAAAAAGCATATGAAAACTCCTTCTGCAAGTGTGCGGTTCCAAAAGAAGATAATCCCGTATGCCGCAGCTGCAAGAATCAATTGCACAGCTAATAATGTTATTTCAAATTTATCGGGTTTGAAATCAGAGATTTTCAATTTGCAATATGTGATGAAGAGCATCACGAAAATCAGATAAGGGGAGAGGAAAGTGACATATCCCATCCAGGGATAAAAAACAGCGCCCCCGATCATTGCTATCGGGAGCATTAAAGTTTTCAATGTAGACTTGTCTAAGCTCATCTTAAAGATTTTCAATTATGGTCTTTAATGCCGAGAATGTCTTTTGTGGAGCATCGGTCCAGAAGTTTTCATATTGTGCGAGATTTTCGCCCTCTCCCGGTGTGTCGCTCACCACTCTTATGATATTAAAAGGAGTGGAGGTAAGATAGCATGTCTGAGCTATAGAAGCCGATTCCATATCCACTGCCGACACATCGGGGAAGTGGCTGCGGATAAAGGCAATTTCTTCAGCAGAGGAGATGAATTTGTCGCCGGAGCATATAAGTCCATAGTGATAGTCAAAATCCTTAAAAAGCGAAGCAGCCAATTTAATCACATTTGCTGCCGGAGTAAAATACAGGGGACAACCATCTGCTTCGCCATATTCGGTAGAGGGTCCACACCACACATCATCGTATGCCACGCGGTCGGCTATAAGAAGCGAGCCGACAGGTAACCCGGCACCACCAGCCACACCTGTATTGATTACCAGTTGGGGTGACACACCTTCTATAATTCGGAAAGTGTTGAGTGCAGAATTGACCTTACCAATCCCACATTTCGAAAGATATATCTCGTGGTTACCAATCTTGCCGTGATAGACGGTAAGGTTTTTTACATTTAATTGTTCAGCTTCATTTAACAGCGATTTCACAAGTTGAAGCTCTTTATTCATCGCTGCGAGTATAGCTATTTTCATTTTAACCTACTTTTTAGTTATAAAACATCAATAGTTAATTTGACAGACAGGAGGGCGGCAGGGTGTCATTGCTGCGTGATAAGAGCCACGGCAGAATGATATTTGGCTATATTGCCGGCTTTCTTTATTGCTTTCCACGCCTTACGTCCGATTTCTTCCTCAGCATATTCCCAAAAAGGTTTAATTTTTGAAATTATCTGGGTGTCCCCGCATAGTTCCTCCGTATAATGATTTAGGAGTTCTTGATGAAACTTAAGCATCATTTCCAGACGTTTCTCACGTGGCCATTCATTTCCTGATGTGGCTTCATTGATAAGTGACGGTCGTCCTAACAAGCCTCTACCAATCATTATTCCTTCAATTTCCGGAAAGAGCAAGGTAATTCTTTGAATGTCGTGAGGTGTGTGTATCTCACCATTGTAGACAACGGGATTGACGGATTGTGTAAGAATTTCATTAAATTGGTCAAGATACAACTCTCCTGAGTATTGTTGGCGTGCCACTCTCGGATGAACCGCTAAATGCGAGATATGGGTATCGTTAAGATAAGGCAGCAAGACTTTCCATTCGTCAGGCGCAATCATCCCAAGACGTATCTTGACAGAGAAATTGATGTCTGGATTATCGGTAATGATTTTTCTCACTGCTTTTGCAAGATTCTCATTTGCTACAGTGGCAGCTCCACGACCGTGACCAGTCTGAAGAGGGAAAGGGCATCCCATATTAAGATTAAGTTTCGTGACTTCTTGTTGCTTCATAAGGTCGATGAGCGCAACGAGTTCCTTTTCATCGCGAAATATAATCTGAGGCACGTTAGGTGCTTCGCTGTTAAGAGATGAGGTGAAATCTTTGATGTCACGTTTTCTCAGTTTACCCTCCTCAAGCCTAATGAATGGTGTGTAGTAAGTGAGGTCGTTACCATATATATGATGGTGATAATGCCTATAGGGGGCATCAGTATGTCCCTGGACGGGAGCGAAATGGAATTTCATTTTTTTCTTTTGCATATCAAACGGGTGCAAAGTTACGGAAAAAATTTTAGGTAATGAATGTAAAAATGAGTAATTTTGTATTCTTGTTTAGGAATGTTTCATTCTGAAGTGTTCTAATAATATAACCGATAACTCCTTTAGCAAGGAGTGAAATTGAAATTATAAGATATGAATATAAGAGAAATTACTAAAGATGTGCATTATGTAGGAGTAAATGACCGAACACTTGATCGTTTTGAAGGTCTTTGGCCATTGCCATACGGTGTAAGCTATAACTCCTATATTATAAAGGGTTCGGAAAAAACTGCATTGATAGATACTGTTGAAATCGGTAGTATTAGAGACCTGTTTAATTCAATAATGAGTCAGATCGGGGGTGACAGGATTGATTATCTAGTGATAAATCATATGGAGCCTGATCACTCGGGTGGCATTAATGCAGTTCTTGCCGCTTATCCGGATGCAAAACTCGTGGGAAACAAGCAGACCATAACTATGGTAAAGGGATATTACCATATTCCCGACGATCGTTTTCTGGAGATTACAGACGGTGATACGATAGAGCTTGGTGGTAAGACTTTACGATTTGTGCTTACCCCTATGGTACATTGGCCCGAGACAATGATGACTTATGTTGAGGAAGACGGTGTTCTTTTCACAGGTGACGCTTTCGGCACATTCGGCGCTTTGAACGGTGGCATCGTTGATGATGAGATGGACACCGGTTGGTATAAAGATGAGATGTATCGTTACTACTCAAACATCGTAGGGAAATATGGCAGATTTGTGCAGAAGGCTCTCGCCAAGACCTCGAATCTTGACATAAAGTATATATGCTCTACTCACGGTCCGGTTTGGCATAGCAAGATCGGTGAAGTGGTAGGCATCTACGATAAGCTGAGTAAATATGAGAGTGAGCCGGGCGTTACGATTGTCTATGGTTCGATGTATGGCAACACCGCCGAGGTGGCTGAAGAAATTGCTCGTCAGCTGGCAGCCAGAGGAGTAAGGAATATAAAGATACATAATGCCGCGAAATCAGAATTAAGTTATATGATTTCGGACGCATTCCGTTATGAGGGTCTAATTGTTGGCTCTCCCACATATTCAATGCACATATTCCCACCTGTAGAGCAGTTTATGATCGCTATGGAGACGAGAGAGTTTAAGAATAAAGTTCTTGCTACTTTCGGATCTTTCTCTTGGGCATCCGCAGCCCATAAGCAGCTTAAGGACTATGCACTGAAGAGTAAGATTGACGTGGTAGCCTCACTTGAAATGAAACACTCAGCCGGCAGCGATACTTTTACCCAGGTTGCCCATTTGGCAGATAAAGTTGTGGAGGCTTTGAAGTTGAAATGAGTAAAGATACACCAAAAGAGAACCATCCGCTTGAGCCTTTTCTCCCACGGGAGGCAAGGCTTTTGATGTGTGGCACCTTTCCTCCCCAGCAGAATCGTTGGTCAATGCACTTTTACTATCCCAATTTCATCAATGATATGTGGCGTATCTTCGGTCTGATATATTTCGGATCGAAAGATGCGCTTGTCGACGAGAAAGGGAAAACTTTTAAAGTAGAAGAGATAAAGCAACTGTTGATTACACATAGGATTGCTTTGAGTGACACCGGTAAAGAGGTGACTCGAATCAAGGACAATGCTTCTGACAAATGGCTTCAGATAGACAAGCCGATAGATCTCTCGGCAACATTGACAGAAATCCCCGATTGTGTTGCAGTAGCCACTACGGGTGAGAAGGCGGCAAGTGTGATAGCTTCCCTTACAAATACCGAGATTCCTAAAGTAGGGGAATGGTGTGAATGTAAGATTACGATGCCTGACGGTATAGAAAGGAGCTTTCAACATTGGCGTATGCCTTCTTCGTCGAGAGCTTATCCGATGAAGCTGGAGTCAAAGGCAGAATTTTATAGAAAGATGCTTGAGGCTTGTGGCCTTGTTTGATTCTTTTAATATAATCTCAAACATTTAAAATAAGATGCTTGACCTTATTCCATTGGCATTGTTTGATGCCAGCCAGTTTTTCCAGTGGTTTGTGGAAAACGCAAACTATTGGTTTGTATTTGTATTTATGGTGATTGAGAGTTCCTTCATTCCATTTCCATCGGAAGTGGTTGTGCCTCCTGCGGCATATTTGGCTTGTACTAATGCCGGCGCCGGATCGGATATGAACATCTTTATGGTGGTTTTTATCGCTACGTTGGGCGCATTGGTGGGAGCTTTCATTAATTATTACCTTTCTCTTTGGATCGGACGACCTGTGGTATATAGTTTTGCCGACAGTCGTTTCGGACATATGCTTATGATAAATAAGGAAAAGGTAAATAAAGCAGAGGCTTATTTTGATAAGCATGGAGCTATCTCAACATTTGTAGGGCGCCTTATTCCAGCTATTCGCCAATTAATATCAATTCCGGCAGGTATATCGAAGATGAATGTCGGAGTCTTCGCTATTTTCACATTCCTTGGTGCTTTAGTATGGAATGCGATCTTAGGTGGTCTGGGCTATTGGCTGTCACGCACGGTTAGCCCTAATGATCTTTTTGAGAAGGTAGAAGAGTATAATAAATACCTTACTTGGTGTGGCTATGGTTTGGCTGTGATTTGTCTGATATTTATTCTTTGGAATGCATTCAAGCCTAAATCTGCCACTGCTCAAAAATCATAATTTCATAACTTTTCAAACTATACCAAAACTCATGGAAGTATCTCCATCATTATTGGCAGCTGATTTTGCCAATCTCTCTTCTGAAGTTGGGATGATTAATTCCTCTAATGCTGATTATCTCCATTTAGATGTAATGGACGGAGTATTTGTGCCCAACATCTCATTTGGATTCTCAGTGCTTGACGCAGTCGGTAAGATTTGCACCAAGCCTCTTGATGTACATATGATGACGGTCGAACCTTTTAAATGGGTGTCGCACGTAAGAGACTGTGGCGCGTCGTTGATGAATGTCCACGTGGAGGCAAGCCGTCATCTGCACAGCACCGTCAGCGAGATTCATCAGGCAGGTATGAAGGCAGGAGTGACTCTCAATCCTTCTACTCCGGTAGTATTGCTCAGTGACATAATCGAGGATGTGGAGCTGGTGTTACTGATGTCTGTGAATCCCGGATTTGGTGGTCAACCTTTCATAATGAATACCCTTAAAAAGGTGAGAGAATTGAGGGAGCTAATTGAAAAAACTGGGTCAAAGGCAAAGATCCAGATTGACGGAGGTGTGAATGAAACCACCGGAAGGATGTTGGCTGAGGCAGGTGCAGATATACTTGTAGCCGGGAGCTACGTATTCGGAGCCCCCGACCCACACGAGCGTATAAATATTTTGAAATCCTTAAGTTAAGCGCATTGTCAGAATAAGGAATCACTTTGACCGATTTCTTGATTAGCAGCTTCTCCTTCTTCAGGATTTATCATTGCGAGGAATTCGTCTTCCGAAACTAAAGGGATGCCGAGTTTCTCGCATTTTTCTCGTTTAGCAGGACCCATATTTTCGCCAGCTAATACAAATGATGTCTTTTTGGATATGCTGCCGGAGTTTTTGCCACCCTCGCGTTCAATTATATTCTTATATTCATCACGAGAATGATGGGTGAAAGTGCCGGATATAACAATGGTTTTCCCCTCCAAGGCATTCCCTTTAGGAGCCAGCTTATCAGCAGACAGGCTCATCTGTACCCCTGCTTCGGTGAGACGGCGAATATTGTCAGCACATACCGGATCTCTTAAATAGTCATAGATACATTTAGCGATTACAGGCCCGACATCAGGTATAGCGGTAAGTTCTTCCACACTCATTGAAAGCATATGTTCCATTGTCTTCACAGAGGCTGCGAGACGTTTGGCAGTGGTCTCACCTACATTAGGTATTGAAAGAGCATAGACCACACGCTCAAAAGGTACCTGCTTAGAAGCTTCGATACCTTCGATGATTCGACGTGCCGTTTTCTCTCCAATGCGGTCAAGTTTCTCTAATTTATCCTGGGTGAGGTCATAGAGATCTGCAATTCTCTCCACAAGACCGCAGTCAAACAAAAGTTCTGCAGTTTCTTCACCAATTCCATCGATGTTCATCATACGACGTGCGCAGAAATGCTCAATTTTCCCGGTAATTTGTGGTCGGCAACCATAATGGTTAGGGCAGCACCAGGCAGCGTCTCCGTATATTCGCACGAGTTTGGTGCCACAGATGGGACAATTGGTTACAAACTGTATTTTGGGTGCATCCGGAGTTCTTTTTGACACCTCGACACCTGTGATTTTTGGAATAATCTCGCCACCTTTTTCAACATATAGCCAATCGCCCTGGTGAATGTCTAATTCTTGTATGATGTCATCATTATGGAGGGACGCACGTTTTACAATTGTACCTGACAAAAGCACAGGTTCCAGATTTGCCACTGGAGTTACGATACCCATACGACCGGTCTCAAAGGAAACGAAACGCAACCGGGTACAAGCGTTTTCGGGATTGAATTTGAAAGCAATTGCCCAACGTGGTGACTTGGCTGTGTAGCCGAGATTCAATTGCTGACGCAGGGAATTGACCTTAAATACCAATCCATCGGTAGCCACCGGTAACTCTTTGCGATTCACATCCCAATAGTCAATATACTCGTTTACCTCTTCAAGAGAATGAAGAAGGCGCATAGCTTTAGATACTTTGAACCCCCATCGTTTCGCAGCTTCCATATTGTCGTAATGGTTATCGAAAGGAAGGCTATCACTAAGGAGATAATAAAAGCGAGCATCGAGATGACGTTTAGCCACCTCTCTGGGATCCTGCATTTTCAAAGTGCCGGAAGCGGCATTACGAGGATTGGCAAAGAGTGGTTCCTCATTATAGGCTCTTTCAGCATTAAGCTTCTCAAACACTTCCCAAGGCATAAGAATCTCTCCGCGAATTTCAAATTCCTCCGGCCAATCACCGGGTTGAAGTTGGAGGGGAACACTTCTTATAGTCTTGACATTGGCAGTAACATCGTCGCCTTGTGTGCCGTCGCCTCGTGTGACAGCCCTTTGCAGTCTGCCGTTCTTATACGTGATGGAAATGGATGTGCCATCGAATTTCATTTCTCCTACAATGCTGAATTTCTCTCCGTCGAGTGCTTTTCGAATTCTATCAAACCATTCATCCACTTCTTGAATAGAGTATGAGTTGGAGAGTGACATCATCGGTCGGGCATGAATAATATGCTCAAAACCTTTTGTAAGGTCGGATCCCACTCTTTGGGTTGGTGATAGAGGATCAAAATATTCAGGATGCTCGTTCTCCAGTTTTTCCAGTTCCTTAAGCAGCATATCATACTCCTTATCGGAAATTTCCGGAGTGTTAAGAATATAGTAGCTATGATTATGGCGATGAAGCTCGGAGCGCAGAGCATCTATTTTTGATTTAATATTTTCAGACATAGATTGGGATTTTAAAGTGGAATTCCTTACGTAAACTGTGTCACAAATGACTAATAGGAAATAAGCAAAGAGGTGAGAAGAATCTAAAGATACTTGTATTTTACCTCCCACAAGAACAGACCTTGAGCCGGCATTGATGTTCCTGCCGAACAACGGTCTTTCTTGACAATTATATCTTTGAAATTGTCAAGGGATAACTTTCCCCTGCCAACATCCACAAGAGTGCCAACAATTGCCCTTACCATATTACGTAGAAAGCGATCGGCAGATATGGTAAAGACTATGCCGTCATTGAAAAGATTTAGAAATGAACTGTCACAATTTTTATCAATTATTGCCCAATACGCTTCACGAACATCACATATATTCGTTTTGGCATCTGAGTGAAGTTTTGCAAATGATGTGAAATCGTCGACATTCAAGAGAGCAGAAGCAGCTTCATTCATTTTATCAATATCAAGCCGAGCGGGGGAGTGCCAACAATATGGATAGAGAAAGGGCGTTTTCTCGAAGGTAACAAAATATTTATAAGTTCTTTCGTAAGCGTCGAAACGCGCATGGGCATCCTCCTTGACCGGTATCAAATCATAAATGGCAATATCCTTACCTAATAACCTGTTGAGCGAGAGAAGCAGTCGGTTTTTATTATCAATTAAAAAGGGGGAATCAAAATGTGCATACATTTCTCTGGCGTGGACACCTGCGTCGGTTCTACCTGCACCTGTGACAGAAACGGGGAGACGCATGACAATTGACAGCGCCTCCTCAATTTTCTGCTGTACGCTCACGGCGTTTGGCTGAGATTGCCAGCCATGAAATTTCTCGCCGTTATAAGCAAATTTTATGAAATACCTCATTACTGATTTCAGTCTCGTTCAAGATAGGTGATGCCATAGAGTCCTGATTTGTAATTGTTAAGGAATTGGCGTCCCTCTTCGGCGGAAATAACCCCTTGTTTCATTTTGGCAGAGACCCAAGTCTCAAGTTTTCGGACAAGCTTTTTAGGACTATATTCCACATAATCAAGTACGTCAGCCACAGGCTCTCCATCAATAATCTGTTCAATTTCATATGAATCTTTATTGACAGAGATATGGACGGCACTGGTGTCGCCAAATAAATTATGGAGGTCGCCAAGAATCTCTTGGTATGCACCGACAAGAAAGACCCCTATATAATATTTATCATTTTGACGGAATGTATGGATAGGAAGTGAGTAAGACATTCCTTGGGGAGATACGAAACGGTTGATCTTTCCGTCGGAATCGCAGGTGATGTCTTGGATTGTGCAACGACGTGTTGGCTTTTCATCAAGACGTTGGATAGGCATAATGGGAAAGAGCTGGTCAATAGCCCATGAGTCGGGGAGACTCTGGAACAGTGAGAAATTGCAGAAATATTTCTCTGGCAACATCCTGTCAACTTTACGAAGCTCTTCCGGCGGATGCTTCATACTCTTGGTTAGGTCGTTGACATCACGAGCTACCGACCAAAACAGTTTCTCAATCTGTGCGCGAGTACGAAGGTCAAGAAGGCCAAGGCTAAAGAGTTCAAGAGCCTCTTCACGAATTTGAAGAGCGTCGTGCCAATCTTCAAACAGTGTTGAAGCATTGATACGATCCCAGATATTGTACAATTCTTTGGCTAATTCATGAGCACCCTCTTCGATTACTTCATTGTCGTTCCATATGGGGAGCTGAGTGGTCTCAAGCACCTCAATCACAAGGACTGAGTGATGAGCCGTAAGTGAGCGACCGCTTTCTGTGATAATATTCGGGTGGGGAAGTTTATTTTTGGTGCATACATCTACGAGAGCGGATACAGAGTCATTGACATATTCCTGAATAGAATAGTTCATTGAATTTTCACCCATCGAGGAGCGTGTGCCGTCATAATCAACGCCAAGACCGCCTCCTATATCGACAAATTCAATATTGAAGCCCATTTTCGACAACTGCACATAGAATTGCATTGCTTCGCGGAGTGCATTCTTTATACGTCGTATCTTAGTGATCTGGCTGCCTATATGGAAATGAATGAGCTTGAGGCACTGAGTCATATCGTTCTTCTCAAGAAACGAGAGAGCATCGAGCAATTCAGAAGAATTAAGTCCGAACTTTGAAACATCACCTCCGGATTCTTCCCATTTACCACTACCTGACGACGAGAGCTTGATACGAATGCCAATATTAGGAGAAATGTCAAGACGACGAGCCACGTCGGCAATGAGCTTAAGTTCGTTGAGTTTCTCGACGACGAGATAAATCCTGCGACCCATCTTCTGGGCAAGGAGAGCCAGTTCAACATAATCCTCATCTTTATAGCCATTGCAGACAATAATGGAGTTGGATTGGGGATTTACAGCAAGCACGGCATGAAGTTCAGGCTTGGAGCCAGCCTCAAGACCGATGTTATATTTATTTCCATGGCTCACGATCTCCTCAACTACCTGCCTCATCTGATTCACCTTGATAGGATAGACCACGAAGTTCTGTCCCTTATAGGAATACTCATCAGCAGCTTTTTTGAAGCATGCAGAGATTTTCTGAATCCTGTTGTCAAGGATATCGGGAAAACGAAGGAGCACAGGAGCGGAAACATCGCGAAGTTTCAATTCATCAATCACCTCTTTTATATCCACAGAGGCGTAACCTTCGCGAGGGGTGACCTGAACATGACCTTTGTCGTTGATTGAAAAATATTTTAATCCCCAGCCACTAACGTTGTAAAGCTCGGCTGAGTCTTCAATACGCCATTTTCTCATTTATCTATACTAAAATTTACATGGATTTCCTACCAAGTATTTCAAATTTTTCAACTATTATCTCAGTCTTTCGTCTTACAATTTTCAGCCTGTCCTCGTATTCACGTGTACGCAGGTAACCCTCTACATAGAGCTGGGTGCCTTTCCTTACGTAACGCTCTACAATTTGGGCATTTCTATTGCCAAACACAAGCGAATGCCATTCGGTGGTTTCTACTTGTGCCGTGCCACGCACTTCACTTGTGGCTAAGGAGAGATATGCGATGGTTCTGTCCTTATCAGGATAACGTATCTCCGGATCATTGCCTACATATCCCAAAAGTATTACTTTATTTACCGACATCTGAATAAAAAATAGAGTGGAAAAATCAAGCGAACCACGAAACAGATTTTCCGGTATCCGTTTTATCGGCACTGAAGCAGGAGGGCTTAAGATGAAGCCCGACTTTTTCATCGAGGGCAAAGAATAAGTTCATAATGTGTACAGCGTCACCGGCTCCACCACGAATGTGACAATCTCCAACTGCGGTAATTTCTAAAAGACCGGCTCCGGGCTTTTGAATGGAAACGATGCACTTATGAGTGCCCTCCACTTCCAATCTGTTTACTTCAGAAAGACTCGTAAATGTAAAATTATGGTCATCGTAAACAGATTCGAATATATTGTCGACTTCAGCAATAGCAAGTGGAGATTTGAAAACACTGGAGACCCTCATAGAGCGTCCTGAATCGCACGGTCTTATATAAATATTTATTTTTCCGTTGAAATTGTTTTGTGTCTTTTGCAGGAAAGAGGTAATTTCGTGATTGAGCCGTTCAATGTCGATAGTAGGTGCTATTGAGCGAGGGGCATCAATAGTTATCTCAATATCTGAATTTAACAACTGATTCATTGCAAGAGGATAGAGAGAGATAAGGGCAAGGGCGGCTGCCGGAGTAGGGACCACAGCTATTCTTGCACCTCTGACAAGCGGCTTACGATTTGCTTCAGACAAACCATATTCCATACCAAAGCTATCGCAACGATCGATACGTGCCGGTGACATGTCCACAATCCGTAATTCCGGAATGGATTCAGAATTCAGAAGAATATTTGTACCCTTCTCGGAGTTATCAGCAAGGAAAACGATGTCGAGATGGGAGGGATCTAATTTTTCCGAAAAATTAACAATATCCTCACCTAAAAAACCGTGATGGCGAGAAGTGACCATTCTCCCTGCCCAGGCGGGGGCATATAGAGAACGGATGTCAACTTCCGGATGATGTATGAGTATTCGGAGCAATTCTCCGGCATCGGGGGAGTCCGCGCCAATAATTCCAACTTTAATCATAATGTCAAATCTTGAGGGTCAACAGAGAGTATATTTGAGAATAACGAAATAGCTTCCTGCCTTGTCATTCCTTCGCGAAGCACAGCAAAAATGGTGTCACTACCGGGTATGGTGCCGAGAATATCAGGGTTCATACTCATATCAATATCATAAGCTAAGCCGGAAGCATAGCCATTGCGGGTTTTTATGACAGCAATATTGCCGGAAAATCTAATTGAAATGAATCCACTTTGATAGTTAGCGTGAGTGGGAGCCTTCCCGGTATTGATAATCTTATCTTTCAATGAATCACTATCCGGGAGGACATACATATATGTGCCCCGATCGGTAGGGACTTTAGTAGTGCGAAGCATTTTGAGGTCACGCGAAAGTGTAGCTTGAGTGACAGGATGTCCTTTTTTAGCTAACGCCGCCGCCAGCTCTTCCTGACTTCCGATGCATTGATTACGTATGAGCTCAATGATAAGGTCGATTCTTTTCTTTCTTTTTTTCATCCTTCTTCATTATTATTCTTACGACGTTCAAGCTCGGCTTTGATTTTGGCTGCTTCCTCATAATCCTCATTTTCGGCAGCTAAAAGCATTGCTTCGGATAATTGACTTATAGTCATAGATGCAATCGAATCTTTCGACTCGCCAGTTTCCTGAGGCTCTTCTTGAGTCGGGGCATCAGACGCTGTGGAAGTTCCCTTTGCGTCAAATCCAGCCTCAAGGAGCACTTGCTCGGAAGTATATATTGGAGCACCTACTCTTATCGCAAGAGCCACTGCATCTGAAGAGCGTGAGTCAATAATTCTTTCATTCTTACCATCAGAGAACACAAGGTCGGCTGCAAACACACCATTAGGAAGCTTTCGGATTTCCACTCTGATTAATGAGATGCCGAATGCTTCCAGAGAAGCCGCCATTGTGTCGTGAGTAAGGGGACGTGGTGTGGCAACTTCCTGAAGTTTACATTCTATAGCTTGTGCTTCAAGAAAGCCTATAATGATGGGGATGCGTCTTGTTGTTCCGACTTGTTGCAAAATCAAGGCGTAGACTCCTGATTCTATCTGGTTATAAGTTATACCTATCAGTTCCAATCTGTATTTCTTTTCCATCTTGAGTTCAGTTTAAGAAGTGGTTTAACCTTTCACCGGAGCATCCGGTCGGGCAAATCTGCGATGACGATGTTTTGACTGGTTTACCGTAATCATAGCCGAGCCGAGACAAAGGTTATGATCAGGCGTATATATCACAGCGAACTGACCCGGTGCAATTCCTTGAACGTCGACATCCGATTGTATCCTCAATCCATCGGGGTCTTTTATAAGATGGCCTGGAAGAAACTCAGGTGAATGACGTGTCTTGAAGGTGATTTCTATTTTATCTGACAATTGGGCAGGGTATATGTTTTCAAAAGGATCTGCGGAAATCCAGTTCGGCTGTTCCAATGGGATGGTGCGTCCATACTGCAAACGTGTGTCATAGCCGTTTGATACATACACAACGTTATCTTTTATGTTCTTTTTAACCACAAACCAGGGCCCTCCACTCATTCCAAGTCCTTTTCTCTGACCAATTGTGTAGAACCAATAGCCTTTATGAGTCCCAATCTTTTTCCCGGTTGCAATGTCAATCAGCGGACCCTCTTTCTCACCGAGATGGCGGGCAATG
>CAMWIF010000006.1 GCA_947174225.1 uncultured Porphyromonadaceae bacterium
GGTTTCCGTGCCTACGGATTCTGGGGTTTCCAACACTCCAGCGCCGCCCAGCTCGACCAAAACACTATGTATTCCGTGCGTCCCGGCACAGAGATAATCCCTTACTTTATGCCCGCAAGTGTACGCTACGGAGAGATCAAAGACCCGGAAGGTACGGTTTACCCGGCTCTTTACAGCGAACAAAATCCGGGAGATTTCAATTTCTTCGAGGCATCTTCCATACGTAAGATTGGCAATAAGTACATTATGATCTTCTCCGGCTATTCCGGTCCTGACTACGGCATCGGCAGCTCAAATTCCACACTTCGCTATGCCTTCGCCGACAGTCCGCTCGGTCCGTGGCGCAGTGGCGGCGTATTGGTTGACTCTCGCGGCATTGTGCCCAACGAAGACGGCACCGCCCTTACTGAGACAAACGCAGCCCACAATACCCACGGCTCGCTTCAGGAAATCAATGGTCAATGGTACGTGTTCTATCATCGTCCTCCGCGTGGATTCGGTTTTGCCCGTCAAGCTATGGTTGCCCCTGTTCAGATTGAATGGGACAAAAAAGCTGTGGCAGACGGTGGTATAGTGAAGATAACCGGCTACGATCCATACGCAAAAGATGGCAAATGGATAGCGGAAGCCTCAAATGGCGATGTCTACTCCGGAGCAGAGGTAACATCCGAAGGTTTCCAGATTTACGGACTCGACCCCTACAAATACTACGATGCGGGATATGCCTGCTACCTCTCGAATATCGGTTCACAGCAAGACACTTGGGATATATGGGATGCCAATATGCCTATCAAAATGAACGGTAACGACATTGTAGGCTACAAGTATTTCGGCTTCGGAGGTCTCGACAAAGCCACAAAGGGACTTAAACCCTTCAAAGGAACTCAAAAAGGCAATGATACCCAATTCAACGTATTCCTCACTCCCAAAGGTCCGTGGCCTTTCAAAATCGGTGTATGGCTTGACGGTCCCTATGATAATGACACTTGGAAAGGTAAGAAGATTGGCGAAATTGTAGTACCGCAAGGTTCAAAACCGGAACTGACAAAATACACTATCGACGTTTCGGAGGCTGTGGATAATCTCGATGGCAAACATGCCATCTTCCTTGTGGCTGAAGGATTTCCAAACCGTCCGGTATGCGACCTCAACGGCATAGGTTTTAGTACCAAGGATACACCATTAGAGCATCAGGCAGCTCCGGAAGTAACCATAGCTGTCAACGGCGTGGCTCTCAACCTTCCCGAAGTGCCGACCCGATCAAACAACGACAATGGCTACACAGGCTACGACCGTTACGACGTTACATATACTCTCTTGTCAGATGCTACACCATCCGTGACTGCCATCAGCAACAATCCTGCTGTGAAAGTGGCAATCGAACAGCCGAAGTCAGCCTCTGACAAGGCAACAGTCAAATTCGATTACAACGGCATAGTCAAAACCTATACCCTCCTCCCCGCAAAACCGTGAATAGTCAGGGTAAAAAGATGGTTAAAGAAATAAGAAACGGACGATCTTTCGAGTCGCCCGTTTTTCATTTATCCCGCTTTAATTTATTATGATGTAGAAACTTATGCTATTTTTGTCGGGATTAGAAAATTACTTTCTTGCTTTCACCGTTTTCCACTACTATGTAAACCTGATCTGAGCCGCGCAAAGCCTCTACGGGAGTATCAACACGCATTCCCTGCATATTGTAGATTACACGAGAGCCATTGTTTTCAGCCTCCTCAGCAATCATCTCAACGGCAGTTGTCGGACCCTCCTCACCATCTTTCAGAGAAAACTTAGGCTCGGAGATAACCTCGTCAACACTATACTTGGCTTTGCCGTCGGTACCTATCTTCTGATATACACGTGCATAGTCAATCAGATAACGGAGAGGACGCGGAGTATTCTCAAGTGAACCACCATTCTGACCACCGAGAGCAAGGTTGAGCCAGAGCATATGGCGAACATCGCGGAAGGGATTGCAGCCGTTACCGTGGTCATAGTCGCCATCAGGAATAGCGTTATAAGTGGTATTCAAGTCAATATTGTTTACCAGCATATCATCACACCAAAGCTCCATATGGTCGTAATCCCAAATCATACGCCAGATATGATATTCGTCACCCCAACCTTCGCCAAGAACGTTATCATGTACAGTTTTGCTATTCCAGTTGCCGCTCCAGCGACCACCATTGCCCCAGCATACATTGGCATGGATACAATTTCCGTAATATTCCATAATGTCAATCTCACCACCGTAGGGCCATTCGTGCTGCATACCGGTTGACCAGATAGCCGGCCAGCTACCTACATACTGAGGCACTTTGGCACGTACCTCATAGATACCGTAGTTCCATGTGTAACCACCGTCCCAAGAACCTTTTGTCTGCATAGAGCCGGAAGTCCAGGTAAGGTATTTTCCAATTCTTGAAGGCCAGGTCTTATCATAACGGTCATATCTTGGATTCGGGATTTTTTCATCCTTTACATACTTACCTTCGATTACTAAGACTCCATCCTGAATGTAAGAGTTCTTATCGCCATTATAATATTGGTCTTCCTGATTACGACAGAAACCTTGTTCAAAGTTCCATATCTCGTGGTCAGGTGCACCGTCTTCGCTGAATTCCTGAGCGAACACAAGTTTATAACCGGGATATGCATCGGCACGCGGGTCACCGTCAGGAAGCTGCTTGTCAGCATAGAAGTCAACCGGAGTTTCAGTTTCAGAGGGATAAAGTTCAGCCTCCTCCAATACCCAGAGATGTTTGGCTGTGTCTGATCCGGTCTTGTCAGTGTATACGGCAGAGCCGTCAGTGGTATTATCGGTACCCATACAGTTTTTAGGCGAGTTCATACCCACATTCTGAAGCAACACATATTCAGGATCAGACTCTGCCACTGCTATACGGTGTTGAGAGAGAGGAATGCTGCGGGAAATAGCGGTACTGGTCCAGCGATTGTCAGAACCACAGTACATTCCCGAACTCATACGCTGGATATTGTAGACACCCTCCTCACCGGCTACGGGTACAAATTGGAAAATCTGTGAATTGTCTTCTGCCTTCTCTTTAATCACACTGTTGAAGTGTCCATCAGTAAGATAGAGACCGCTGACATGGCGTATACGGTAATATTTACCCGCTTCGGGAGTGGTAAGTGGAGTTGCCCATACGGAACATGCCGGCAGAACCATAGCTCCAAGCAGACCTAAAGTCAATAGATTCACTTTCATGATATTGTAGGGTTGTGGATTAATATTCGATTAAAAGAATCGCCCTTCCACGCTCAAGGGATGCCGTGGGCGGGGAAGGGCGACGAAACAATTGGGTTTAGATTAGAGAATTACCTTAGTAGATTTGTTACCTTGTTTGCGGATATAGAGACCCTTAGCGTCAGCCTTGTTTACGCGAACACCCTGGAGGTTGTAGTACTCAACGGGAGCAGCGTCGTTGATGATACCTGCAACACCTGCCTCGGGAGCCTCTTCGTCACCCTCCTCAGAGTAGATACGAACGAGGTCGAGATCCATCCAGAGATTACCATTCTGCTTTGTATTCCCCTCATAGTAGTAGTTGCCGAGGAAGAAACGGAGATATACCTGACCGTCAGCAGGAGCAGTAAATTTGTATGAGAAATACTCAAAATCCTGACTCTCACACATATTCTTCTCCTCTATAATAAGCTTACCGGCACCCTCTCCATCAACTTCGGAAACGCTTACACCATAATCTGGAGCTTGAGGGCCCCAGGCTCCGTCAGGCTGATTCTCAGCAAGAAGGAAGTCTAGAGTATACTCACGACCGGGAACGAGATTCTTCACAATCTGAGCTGCATTGATGGTAGTCCAACCATTATCATAATATCCCAGGAAGTGAAGATAATTGTAATCATCTTCTGGACGCAAATCACCATCACCGGCATAATCATCACCAGACATGACACAGATTGTGCCATTCCAGATTCCACCAGTGCTGAGCTGCCAGCCGGGAAGATATGAGAGGTCGAGTTCGTCAGGGGCACCTTCCCAATTGTAAGCGGCACGTTCCTGCACGTAACCGGGAGCCTCGAAATTGCCGTTGACAACCATGTTCACAACATCGTCCTGGGCTGATACAGCCATTGAAGACGCAGCGAGAGCTGCAAGAAGTAAAAGCTTCTTCATTGTCTTTACAAATTAAAAGTTAGTTATTATTGTGGTTTATTTATGCCAGCCGGAGACCGGAATCCCCGGCTGACATTTTAGTTAGATTTTACTGCTGTGCAGGGGTATCGTGAGTAGTGCCCCAGTAAGGATTCTGGTAAATCGGGGAATCACTGAAGTCAGGATTATCCGAAGTCTCAAGGAAGTGGTCCTCGGCAATAGGATCAAGGTAGTGAGCCATACGCCAGCTATAACCACTCTCATACCAGTCGTTGCGGTTAGAAACACGGAGAAGTGAGTAGTAAGCGGGATCTCCGTTGAAACCACCCTCTACGTCATTGGGAGAGGAAACGTTGTTGTTGTTCGGGTCAGCCTGATCATATTTCAGTTTCGAAAGAGCACCACTCTTGTGAGTGAACCAGTCAACCATCGGACCGAAAATCTTACAGCCGTGGAGATAGTAAGGTTTGGTCTTGAGCTGATCGAGAGCACGCCAGCGGATAAGGTCATCCCAACGCATACCTTCGCCAACAAATTCGCAGCGACGCTCACGGCGGATGTTGTAAAGCACCTTGGAGGTGATTCTCTGACCGGCAGAATAGAGACCGAAGTCATGGGTATACTCCTCCTCTTTGTCAAGGTCGGTAGCAGCGATTGTTACCTGCGGATCCTCGGGAAGACCGGCACGGCTACGGAGCTTGCCCCAGTAAGTCCATGCATCAGCATCGAGGTTATCACCATATTTCTCCCAAGCTGCCTCAAGATAGATAAGATAAGCCTCAGCACTACGATATACGATTGCAGCGGTAAGGTCCCAACCACCCTTTGTCCAAGTAGCATCCTTAGCAAAACCTTTACCCTTGCTATAACCGGTAGAGGTTGTAAAGTCAACACCACCTGAGATAAGAGCCGGAGCTTTCAGTTCGGCATCATTCTTATTCTTCTTACCTTCACCGATACGCTGTTTGTCACCTTCATAAACATACTCACCGGGAGCCTTCATGAAGAGACGCCAACGCCAGTCGCGACCCTCTTTGGTATCACCAACAAAGTCATCACCCTTGTAGCCGCTGTTGGCAGCATAGATGGGAAGACCATTTTCCATAAGGAAGGCATTGGCAAATTCCTGAGTATAACCTCTGCCACCTTTGAGATACTGGTTGAGGCAGTGACCACCACCGAGATCGAAATCATAGGAACGATACATAAGAGCCTCGTCACGGGAAGACACATCCTGACTTGCGAAGAGATCGTAGTAGGGATTAGCCTGGAACCCTGTCATCTCAGCACCGTTCATCTTCTTGTTGTTGGCTGTGAGATTAGGATGCTTGGTGATTACCTCCTTGGAAGCTGCTAAAGCCTGGTCGAGGAAGAATGCAACCTCGCTGGCGTTGCTATAGTTGAAGTTCTTGTTATATTCCTTCGCAGCTCCGGGCCAACCGGCAGATGCATCGGGCACAAAAGGTGTACCTGCGAAATATTTCTCGAAAGTTGCCTCATAGAGAGCTACCCTTGCCTTGAAGAGGAGTGCAGCGTCACGTGTGATGCGGTTACGACCACCTGTGGCAGACCCGTCGGAAAGAAGGTCGATAGCCTTGTCAAGGTCTTCAAGGATGAAGCGAGCCACCATATTACGGGGCTTACGGGCAGAAGAGTCAGTAAGCACTTCGCGGTCGAGAGGAAGTGTGGTGCGGATAATAGGGAAATCGCCCAAAGCACGGAGCTTTCCGTAATATTCAATAGCACGGAGCATATAGCCCTCACCTATGTAGTGTTTTATCAGAGCGTCAGCACCGGTGATTTCACCTGCCTCATACTTAGGCACTACAGTCTCAAGATAATAGTTGAGGTCGTTGATGCGTCCGAAGCTCCAGCTTCCACCGCTTGAACCAACTTTCACTTTGGAGTCGCCATCGAAGAATTTGCTGTTAGTGCCACTCTCGTTGTCTGTACCCTGGTCATCATCCATAAAAGTCTGGTAAGAACTACCACCGATGCCATGGTGAGGGAAAGCATTATCCCAACGAGATCCGGAAGCATCGGAACTCTTATAATAGTTGATAGTGTAAGAGGCGAGCTGCTCGGGAGTATTGAAGAAAGTCTCCGGCGAAATCTGGGATGGCGGAGTGATGTCAAGATAGTCATTACATCCCACAGTTGCCATTCCAATCATGGCAATCAAGCCGAGGCGCCCTATGTGTTTATAGATGTTATTCATTTTTTAGTGTCAGTTAAAAAAGGAGATTTGGAATTAGAAATCAAGACTTACACCGAAAGAATAAGTTTTGGCAATCGGGTAAGATGAGCCGGATTTCATAGATGATACCTCAAGAGATTCAGGGTCGATTACATGAGACATCTTTGTCCATGTGCAGAGGTTCTCGGCAGAGAAGTAGATACGGAACTTCTCGCATGCGAACTTACGTGTGAAGCTTTGGGGAAGAGTGTAACCGATCTGGAGGTTCTTCAGACGCAGATAAGATGCATCCTGAAGGAAGCGGGTCTGGGTCTCACGGTTCTTGTTGGTATAGTAAAGAGGACGTGCATAGTAAGAGTCACGGTTCTCACCAAGGAGACTGTTCTCATCACGCCAGTAGTCGAGATGATCCTTGAGGAAGATAGATTCCCAACGACCACCGGTAGTAGCACCCCAGAACACAGCACCCTTTCCACCTGTACCCTGGCCACCGTAGGGGCTGAAGTAGTAGTCGCGTTTGAGCACACCTTGGAAGAAGGCTGTTACGTCGATACCTTTCCACTCACCGTAAAGATTGAAACCGATACGGTAACGGGGCTGGGTATTACCGATAAGCTTAAGGTCGCCGAGATCATCAGCAGTTGTTCCTACAGTGATCTTACCGTCACCGTCAATATCGGCATACATCATATCACCACCCTGCCAGTTGGAACCGATGGCATCCTGATTTACATTTTCAAGGTGAGCTGCCATCTCCTCATCAGTGCGAGCTACACCTACAGAAGTGAGACCGTAGATATTACCTACCACCATACCTTCGATATAGCTGTTGAGGTATCTCTCAGCATTCGGGTATTTGGTAATCTTTGTCTGGTCGTCAGAGAGATTAAGTTTTGCGGAGTAGTTGAAATCGCCGATATGGTCATTCCATCCAATCTGCAACTCCCAACCATATGTACGCATTGAGAGAGAGTTCTCCTTAGGTACAGAAGCACCAAGCACAGCGGGATACTTAACTGCAGGACCAACCATATCACTGTTATTACGCCAGAAGTAGTCGAATGAACCGGTAAGGCGGTAATCGAAGAATGAGAAGTCAACACCGATGTTGGTATTGCGGATCTTCTCCCAAGTAAGATTTGGAGCAATCAGAGCGGGGAAGCTGGAAGTCGTAGGTTTCAGATTGTCTACAAGCCAGTTGCTACCCTGAGCATATACTCCGATCACACGGTAAGTAGGATACCAGCTGCTTGTGTTCTGGTTGGCGAGCTGACCATAAGAGGCACGGAGCTTAAGAGCATTGAACCATGTAGAGATAGGCTCCCAGAATTTCTCACGGTCGATATTCCAACCGGCAGAGAAAGAGGGCGACCATACCCAACGTGTGTCAGCGCGGAAACGAGAGGAACCGTCATAACGAATGTTTGCCTCGAAAAGATATTTACCGTCGAAGTTATAGTTAAGACGACCGAAGAAACCGGATGTGCGCCATTTCTGATAGGCACTGCCGAGACCATAGTTGATAGTGCTTGAAGTAAGGTCAAGAATAGGAAGATCCTCTACCAACATGTCGTTACGCCATGCGCTGACAGTGCGGTAATTAAAGTCCTCAGCTTGGAAACCCACAAGAATCTTGAAGTCATTCTTGTCAGCCACTGTGAAATCAAAGTCAGAGAAGATATTATAGTTCAAGTAGGTTGAACGATAGGAATATTCAGATACGCTTGAATCCTTACCGGAGTCGAACGCGAGGTGAACGGTCTCTGAGCTGAGACCCTCAAGGTCGTCGGCATCGTGGGCATATACAGGCTTCGAGTCCTGATGTGTCCAGTCGCTGTTAATACGGGCGTTGAGTTCGCCGGTAATGTTCCAGCCTTTGAGGGGAGAAATGATAAGTTTGAACTGGTTGGTGAAATTATCATTCTGCTCCTTGTGCATACCGCCATTTTCCAGATGCTCGATATAGTTATAGTCGGCTGCTATATAACCGTTGGGGTCATACTTGGGGTTCGTCGGGGGAAGACGACGGATAACCTTCTCATAGAAACCGCCGGTCATAATTGTAGGACGATCATATTCAGTACGGATCCAGCGACCTGTGTACTGCGCTGTCAACCATGAGAACATCTTGGCATTGACCTTACCCATCAAAGAGTAACGCTCGTAAGAATCGTTACCATACTTAAGGAAACCGTTCTGGTCAAGGAAGTTACCTGAGAAGTAATAAGTCACCTTATCATTACCACCATTGAGTGTGATGTTGTGCTCCTGAGCAAAGGCAGTCTTCTTATAAAGCTCGTCAAGCCAGTTAACATTGGCAAATGTACCGGAGCACTCACCGGTACCCCAGCGACGGCTTGTACCATCCCACCTGTTCTCATAGATATAGTTGTCGCTTGCCCCTGTGTAATAAGCATAAGCCTGCTCCACAAAGTCTTCTTCAAACTCAGGCTTATTAGAAGTGTAGCGCTGAACATCGTTGAGGTAGTTGATATACTGCCACGAGTCCATAATCTTCATCGGGGTAAGAGGCTGGTTGAAACGGAAGGAGTTGTTATACTTGATACTTGCCTTTCCGGCTGAACCATTCTTTGTAGTGATGAGGATTACACCGAAAGGCGCACGCGAACCATAAATAGAGGAGGCAGCAGCATCCTTAAGTACAGAGATGTTGTCGATATCGGCAGGGTTAAGAGTATTGATATCACCCTCCATACCGTCGATAAGGATCAGCGGGCCACCGTTGGAGCCGTCGCCGATAGTCGACATACCACGCACGTTGATCTGCTTACTTGCGTTAAGCTCACCACCGCTTGAGGAGTTGGAGATGTTAAGACCGGGAATCACACCCTGGAGAGCTGCAGTGGCGTTCTGCACAGGACGTCCGGCAATGTCTTTAGAGGTTGCCACACCTACTGAACCGGTAAGATTGACCTTCTTCTGAGTGGCAAAACCCACAACGACAACCTCGTCAAGAAGACTGTCATTAGCTTTAAGGTGAATCTCTGCAGGCTCACCGGGCTTTACAGTCACTTTCTGCGGCTCGCAGCCGATATAGGTGATCTCAAGCTCAAGTGGCTTTGATGAGGTGAAATGAAAGATACCATCAATATCGGTCACTGTGGCCGGGATGGACTTGTCGGATGGACGCACTGTAGCACCGATTGCCACTTCTCCATCGGAATCATACACCGTACCCGTAATGTTGGTGGCAGCAGACGAAGAAACCGTGAAACACGTCAACGTGGCTACCCAAACAAAAATCAAGACTAACGCACGGTGTAGAGATGAATTTTGATAGATTTGTTTCATCTATTAATAAAAGTTTATGGTTAGTTTTTAGGTTTGTGGGTGCAAAATTAATGTGGCGACCAAAGTAATGTTGACCGTTTTTTCGTATTTGTATGCACCACTTTTCGTATTCTTTCCCTCAATCCGAACATTTCCGAAATAATTACTATGACATATGATTAATATCCTATGACATTTGAGAGGACAAATGTCATAGTTTTAAAATAAGAATAATTGTAATTATCACACTTATTTGCAGTTAGACCATATTAAAATTAAATTTTGCATAGCAAATGGCATAGTAATGCTCCACCCGGTGAGTTGTAAAGAAGTTTAAAATATCCTATTTTTGTATCAAAATTAATTCAATTAAACCTGTTGGAATACACAAATCTTTTAATCTACTACTCAAATTTGCTATGACTCATCTCTTGTCAGAATATGCCGACTGGATTCTTATCGTCCTGATAGCGGAAACACTGATCATACTTATAGAGAGCATGGTCATATTTAGGGTATGTAAAAAACAACAATCGGAAAAACAGAACCAAGCCATATTAGCAGTAGCGGATTTTGAAGAGAGTTCTGACTCTCTGGGCTCTCAACACGAGGATATAGATGAGAAGCAAAGCCTTACTAATTCTGATGGTGCTGTGACAGTGACAAGTGCATCGGATGTAGAAGAGGTGGCACTTCCGGTAAGATGTGATATACCTGTTGAGAAGCAAGATATGGCTGAGGCTATCACTTCTATAGATGATATTATAGAAGATGATGATGGGATAAGGAAAACCTCAATTCTTTTAATTGAGGACGATACCGCTATGCAGCAATTATATCTTAAAGCTTTGGAAAACGATTATATTGTAATATGTCAGACTGTTCCAAACAGCACATATGCTCCCACTTCTGAAAAATTCGATATAACCATTATTTCTGAACCTCTTTTCCCCTATACTGTAAAATATAAGGAGATTGTAAAGAGAATAAAGGCAATCGACAAATCGGATGCGAGGAAAATAGTCGTCCTCGCCGATAATATCACCGATACACAATTGAGCAACGGATATAAGGAGGGTATTGATTTATTTCTTAAGAAACCTATTACTCCGGAAGTATTACAATATAATCTTAAAAGTCTTTATGCCGACCTAAGCATAGCATCTCTCCCACCCTACCGCCATTTGTCGGGGAAACCACTGTCGAATGAAGACCGACGTTTCATAAGACGCCTCACCTCGTTATTGGAAGAAGATGCCGACAATGATTCCGGGGGTATCACAATAGTAGCCCAACGCCTTGCGATGAGCCATTCCTCCCTTTACAAAAAGCTGAAGTCAATTACGGGGTTATCTGTGATTGAATTCAGCAATGCCCATAAAATAAGTCTCGCTCTCAAAAAGATGCAGGAGGGCAACGACCGAATTCACGAAATTTCAAATGAATGTGGCTTCCGTGATGTGAAGTCGTTCCGGCAAAGTTTTAAGACACTTATGGGTATGACCCCATCCCAATATATAAAAACTCTACAGGACGATACTTCTCCTGCCAAAGGGGAAGCAACCTAAGGGACTTCATTATCAACCTTAACAATCATACTCATTAATAATATAAATCCAAAGCCTTAACCAAACAATCTGATCATACCTTACCATGAAATCCATAAGATATATATTTAGTAACGAGCGTGACGAACAATGGGGACTGACTGTGACTACAGTCGGCTTTGAAAAGATAGAGCCGGGTGAGCCCTATCCGAGCAACCGACATCTTGAGCATTATCTCTTTTCACCTGAGGAGGGACGTGTGCTGCAGGAATACCAATTGGTGTATGTGTCAAAAGGCACAGGCACTTTCAAGTCAGCCACTCTTGAGACCGTCAAACTCTCGGCAGGATCTCTTTTCATATTGTTCCCGGGGGAGTGGCACACCTATACCCCTGACCCTGACACAGGATGGGATCATTATTGGATTGGTTTTAAAGGCACCGACATAGATACCAAAGTGGCACGCGGATTCTTCACCAAAGACAATCCGGTGATCAATATAGGATACAATGCTGAATTAATTGATCTGTTTAATCGGGCTTTAGATGTAGCTGATAAGAAAAATCTACAATTCCAACAAGTTTTGGCAGGATTGGTAAATCATATGTTGTCGCTGTTCTATGCCAAAAGCCATGAGAAAGAGACGAAGCAGCCCAACAAAGTTGAAGATAGCATAAATCTCGCATGTCGACTCATGCACGAGGGGATAGAAAGTACTCTTTCGGTGATTGAAGTTGCCAACCGTGTCGGCTTAGGATATTCCACCTTCCGAAAGCAATTCAAGAACCAGATAGGAGTGTCACCCTTCTCATACTTCCAGGATCTCAAAATCGAGAGAGCGAAACACTTACTTTCCCAGACTCCAATGTCAATTAAGGAAATTGCCTACAAGCTCAATTTCAAGTCGGCAGACTATTTCTCGGCTCAATTCAAGAAAATAACGGGCTATAAGCCAAGCAATTTCCGTTCTACCCCCCCCCATCAATAAATTCCTAACAATCAAATACTTATAATCTCTGATTCTTCTTGCTATTATGAAACATTTAAGTCTACGTCTACTCTTAACACTGTCGGCAATGTTTATCAGCATCGCTGCGTTTCCTATTGACTATATAAACATAAAAGGTAGAGTGAGAGATAAAGCACTCGACACTGATATAATAGGTGCGAAGGTTACTCTATACAATCTCTCCGATTCCACCGTAGCTGCGGAGACTGAGGCCACAGCCAAATGGTTTGCATCCTATTCGGGCAACTGGAAAGAATACCAATCTTCGGAATTCTCCTTCAAGAATCTGCCACGCAACCGGAAATATCTTATGGTAGTTACCGATGAAGACTATGATACCCTAAGATCGGTGATTGACCCCACGACAATCAATGCCCGTAAGGATCTGATAGATCTCAGGAATATCTATATGAAACGTAAAGCCACTACTCTTGGCGAGCTTACGGTGACGGCAACGAAAGTGAAGTTCTACAACAAAGGCGACACCTTAGTATATAATGCCGACGCATTCGTGCTTGCCGAAGGTAGTATGCTCGATGCGCTGATACGTCAACTGCCCGGTGTTGAGCTTAAGCCGGACGGACAGATTTACGTCAACGGACGTTTCGTGGAGAGTCTCCTGCTCAACGGCAAAGACTTCTTCAAGGGAGACAACAGGATAATGCTCGACAACCTCGGTGCCTACACTGTAAAGAATATCGCCGTCTACGACCGTCAGGATGATATGGACAAGATAATGGGTAAGGATTACGGCGAGAAGAAACTCACTATGGATGTGCGTCTTAAAAAGGAATACGCGCAGGGATGGCTGGTAAACGCGGAAGCCGGATATGGATCTTCCGATCGTTACTTGGGACGACTGTTCGCTATGTGGTATACCGACCATGCCCGCATAACCCTCTACGGGAACACTAACAATCTGAGCGACCAGCGCAAGCCGGGAGAAGACACCGGATTTAATCCCAGCAATATGCGGAGTGGAGATATGACAAACCACGATGGGGGAATTGAGTATAACGCGACTATCCCGAAGAAAGATGTGGAATTCTGGGGAGATGTGCGTATGAAGTATACCGACACGAAAACAACCGCATCTATCTACACTACCAACTTTCTGACCGGAGGCGACACCTACGGCTATTCCTTCAACACATACCGTATCAAGTCCTTCTCCGTATCATCAGAACACGCTGCCAAATTCCAAAAAGAAAAGTGGAATATGCTGGTGTCGCCGAGTGTGAAGTACACCAAGACCGATGAAATGTCCCACCTTCTCTCCGGTGTGTTCAACCGCGAATGGAGTGACGTTGACCGGGATTTTCTCAACGCGGTATATTCCAATGCCGGAGCGGATGTCATAGCCTCCATATTAAACCGTAATAAGGATGAGTCAAAACGTCGCGGACATACTCTGGATACCAAACTATGGTCAAACGGCAAGTTCCTCTTACCTAATGCTACCGATGCCATCACCTATCTTGTGTCGGGCTCATATAACCGTCAGCATTACGACCACTTCCAGCGTTTTGCCCTGAATTTCGGTCAAGACCCTACCCCCACAGACTACAGCGACCGTTATTTCCGCAACCACCCCGACTATACTTCCAACTTTACGGGAGCAGTGGGATATATCGTGGCTATTATGGGTGGTATGCACCTCAACACCTATTACACCTTTGAGCGCACAGAGCGTCATGCCATATCCGACCTTTACCGTCTCGAAACACTCTATGACGGCACTTACGGAGATCTCCCCCTCGGTCAGCTTCCCTCCCTTTCCGAATACCAAGCTGCCTTAGACCCCTCCAACAGCTACGACAGCCGATTGGTGACCGAAAATCACCAATATAATCTGGATTTTACTTGGAATTATACCCCCGCCAATCTGAATATCGTATTATCCATACCGTTAAATTTTCGTCACCAACGCTTGCATTATCTGCGCGGCGACATCAACGCCAACCTGCCACGTGACCGTTTCTTCTTAGGCAATATGTCGGCACAGGTGCGTTGGAACGGTTCGAGAAACAGGAACCTCTATTTCTCGTATTCAAGGCAAGTATCCTCTCCCGACCTTGTAGATATGGTAGACTTCAGCAATGACCTCGACCCACTGAACATACGCACAGGCAATCCCAGACTCAAGGATTCCGAATCCAATAGATTCTCTTTAAATTTCTATAAGAGCAACCCAAGCAAGCATCCTATAATGCAAAATTACTTTATGAGTGCCAATATCTACCGTAATTCTCTTGCTTATGGCTATACCTACAACCGTGAGACAGGCGTAAGGAGCGGAAGCATGTATAACATAAATGGCAACTTTAATCTCCAAGGAGGGCAAGGATTAGATGTGTCCTTCGGTAAGAACAACAACTTTTCATTAAGTAATGAGTTATTCTTCACATATCGGAGAAGTGTAGACCTTGTAGGTGAGACAGGCGTGTTGAACCGGAACATCGTCAACAACTATGGTGTGAACGAAGGTCTCAGCTTAGGCTATAGACACGGAAACAGTCAGGTAATTGCTTTCGGCTCAGGAGCATTCAGCCGTTATGAGTCAGGGATGGAGAATTTTAACCCCTTCAATGCTTGGGATATTAATTATGGCATAAGAGGCAGCTTCTCTCTACCTGCCAATTTCGGCATATCTACCGATTTCAACGTGTACAGCCGATGCGGATACTCCGATGCAGCTCTCAACACTGATAATTTCGTATGGAATGCACGTCTGAGCTGGACAGCCAAGAAAAGCGGTCTCACATTTATGCTTGACGGATTCGACATACTCCACAACCTGACCAATGTCTACTATAGCGTCAACGCACAGGCTCGCACAGAGACCTACACCAACGTCTTGCCCCGCTACTTCATGTTCCACATCCAATGGAAATTCCACAAGCGTCCTAAAAAGCACACCAACTAAACCAAACCCCGATTCAAGACTTGGCTATTGCCGTAATATTGCTGACAAAATCGGTCTTGGCTTCCGTATACCCATCCCGGTTATTGCGATATTCCGGCAATAGCCCAAGTTTCAATACTTCGTATTCTTTCGCCACTTCCGGGTGCTTAATCAAATAGTCACGAAAATAGACCTCATCATTATCCCCTACCCTGTGGAAATGGATATGAAAAACCCTCTCGGCATACTCCTCCGGTGTATACCCTTTATTGAAGCTCATCCTATCACCCGATTCCGACATACATATATACCCATTCCCCTCCATCAACTCCTTAATCCGCTCCTTGTCCTTGATCCGCTCCCTAATTTCCGAAGGTGAATTATTATTCTCTTCATAAGGCACTTCCACAAGTATATCAATTATTGGCTTTGCCCAAATCGTTGGTATAGCCGTGCTACCGATATGATTGATAACGGGCGAGAAATCGGAAAGCAAATCACCCAAAAAAGCAATCTCCTCCTCAGTCCATTCCTTCCACTCCAATTTATGAGGCACCAAAACTATCGGGAACAAAGCCCATAATTCCTCCAATGTCATATCTTTAAGTTCCTTCCTTACCACCGTCATATCTCCTCCATTAATTACTTCAAATTACTTCACTATACACTAATCAATTCCTAAACCCACAACCCCCAAATCCTAAACCTTAAACTCTGAACCTTACTAACTCCCCCACACTCTCCCTCCATTAAACACATACCTACCCTCGCAATCGCTGAAAAAGTCAAAGCCCGATTTATACTCCTCCTTCATCTCTTCATTATCCCAGCCACGTTCCCCTTCCCGGCTGCACTCACTACGTGCCAAAGCTTCCGTACCCATATACACACCGAGTGCGTGAAACCTCATACCTCCCGCTTTGGCGTGGTTAATCAATCGCTTTGTCTCCTTACCAAGTTTATTCCATTGGAAATCCGACATAACAAGCAAGTCGGCACCCTCCAACATCTTCACATAGTGACGGTAAGAGGGCGACATAGGCAACGTGTGAAACAAGAAATGGAAAAGCTTCCTCTCGTCGTTTCCCCCGGCATAAGAACGCGACAAAAACGACAGGAATTTCTTACGTTGCATCCGAAGGTCGGTCAGCATAAAGAATGAGAGGGTATGCGAATAATTCACCACAAAAACCGGCCGCTTCTCACGCCCTGCGATTATGGCAATACACAACGCCAACCTTTTCGCGGCTATCTCCGGCTCACCTGCCATTGAACCGCTTGTATCAACACACATATAAATCGGTCCGTTATTCTTCACCTCGCGTTTCGTCGATGAAGAGGCGGAAGAGAAAAGTTGGAGCTGCTTGGTGACATAACGCCTGAAAAATATGGACTCCGTTTCCGCAGATGCCAACATCGCAACCTCGTTGGGGAGGAGGCGGTTAAGGTCATTACCTACCATCACCCCCGTTATGTCGCTCTTCGAAGCGTGCTGAAACCGGCCCTTTATCATCTTCGCATCCTCTCCGCAACGTCCAATCTTCCGCGCCAACTCTACAAGTGAAGGGTCAACTCTGTTAATATACTCTGTCTCCCTCCTCTCCCATTCGCTTTGAAGCCCTGACATCGAATCAGCGCCCCCGCCAAGCACTTCCCTTATGTCGGATGGAAGGTCAGGTTCAGGAGGGTCATCAGCATCGGTCTTATCCTTAATTCCGAAACCGTAAGAAAACTCAGCGGTGGTATGGGTGGAGCTACCTGTGGTTTCATTCTCAAACATAAGCGATCCGCCCGTCGGCATCGTTTTGAGTCGCCGCACTATATCCTCCTGTTCAGCCTCAGTGAACGGAAGCATATGTTCCGACAACCACGAATTGAGAAAGTCCTCTTTCTTCCCTGTGCGCTGCTCTTCATCAGTCCAGTCATCATCTGTAAGTGAATCTATAAAAGCACTTATTGAGGCTACGGAATAATCTTTCCAGAAGCCCTTATCCTCAAGAATAGCATAAAAACGCGCGTCGCACACAATGTCGCGTATCATCTGATACACCGGTGTCTGTGCGCCTTTGATACTCTCAATCTGCTCCGGTAACTCCGTTTTCTTACCATTGCCAGAAGCTATGCCTATAGCCCTACGCAAATAGGTGATGTGTGACTTTTTCATATCGGTCTACTCCATACTGTCAAATCGTCCCTTATACAGCCCGACGACAGCTTGTATAAACCTTGGAAGATCGGAAGAGGTAAGGAAGATATTGCTATTTATTGAAGCATACAGTTTGTTGGCAATCTCTCCCATCGAATCTCCCAAATCGTGGAGAAAACTCGGATTAAGCTGCTCGTCGGAAACGGTGCGTAATGGATATACGAAATTATTAATGCTTATGTAGCCCTTTTTCGCCCAGCGCAACACATATTGTCCTTGTTGTCTCAGTATCACTCGCCCGTCGGCTGTTTCCGATCCGAAGAAAATGTCAGCCGGACTTTTCATAACCTTTTCATAATCGCCAATGGCTATTTTCATAGGGCTACCCTCAACTTGAATCACATAATGCTTTCCGTCGGGAGAATAAAGGCGTGTCGAGCTTACCTTCTGTGTGGAGGTGTGACGCTTATAACTTTTATACTGCTCCAGTGCCTCTCTGAACAAAACTGCTACCACCGTTTCCGCCACTATCTGCCTCACCACAGGTATGCCCTCTTCTTCATTCCACAGAATATGGCATAAGAGAAGCACATCACTGAAATCTATCTCTCTCCTGCCATTTATATATGCTGAGGTACGCATCACACCAACCGCTTTCTTCCATCTACGGTCTGACACATAATATTGACGGTTGGTCTCACTCACCTCACCAGTGACAATATCCTTCTCAGACATTTTCTCGTTCATCCTCTCCCGAATACGATAAAGAGTATCTAAAATCATATTCGGTACCCCTACTTTACCGCTCTCAACACGAATCCTCTTATACTCCTCAGCCGTTATCCGCATCTTCCTGCTTTCCATATGAGTCCCTCCATACTCCTCAGCAGTTATCGCCACCACCGAATTCAGTTGATTTTTCTCAGCGATGCCACGATTATTAGTTCTTCCTACCCCGGAATTTCGAGTATTTTTTTCCACATCATATTCGAAAGGCTCTCTTTCTATAATACCGGAATTTGACTGTATGGAGTTACTGGTTATAAGTTTGAAGAAATTATCGCGTGACACTATCGGATTCACCACATAGCGTATCATAAAACGGTCCCACAACGCTTCAAGACCCTCATCTTTGGCAGGCAACTCGTTAGATGCGGCTATCACACCCTTCAACGGCAGCTTCATCTCGCGATTACCATTCAGGTAGATCTTTTCATTGAGAACGGTAAGCAGAGAATTTTGAATGGCGGGCCCGGCTTTCCAAATCTCATCAAGAAACACCACCTCCGCTTCCGGTAGATACCCCGTAGTGACACGCTCATAG